>NZ_NUHI01000003.1:0-150930 GCF_002575105.1 Bacillus sp. AFS053548
TAGTTGAAGATCAAGAGTTACTTCGGTGACTCTTTTTTGTTTAACTAAATGGCAGGTTTGTGGCATAAGAAGGACTTATTTTTTAAGTGTTGAATTTTATTAAATATAGAAAGAAGGGTAAAAATGTCAGCACCCTATTTTGAGGTTGTTTTTTCATACCGTTATAAAAGCATACATTCTAATTTTGTTAAGGATGTATACAGCACAATATTTCAAAACGGATTTCCTTATAAGAAGCCATATTATGCACCAAGATTTAGTTTAGAAGATGTTATTAGTTGGAATCAGAAAAAATTAGAGAACAAATTCATTTTAGGTGGTAAACAAGATTGGGAAAAACATGATTATAAGCAAATTCTGTTGGATCGGGAAGGTTATGAAGGGTTAAGGTTGTTTTGGTTTTATAGAAATGATGAAGAAATTGAGCTTGTTCTAATTACTTCAGAATCTGATGTATTAGATGATAATAATAAATTTATTCCCACAAAAATTACCCCATTTATAGAACTTTCCAAGAAATTGTGGGTGGAAACAGATGTCAATATAATTGAAGCTTGGCCAGAAGTTAATGCTTCGAGAAAACCTTTTTCTTTAATGAATAAGAATCATCTTCAAAGAGTACAAAACTTTAAGTTTAAAAACTTTAAGTTTGAAGATTTAGTTAAAGAAGGAATTATCCTACTAGATAAAACCTTATTAAGCTAACGCATGCATTAGTTGAAGATCAAGAGTTACTTCGGTGACTCTTTTTTGTTTAACTAAATGGCAGGTTAGTTCAATAAGTTTTTACTTTTAATTTGTATCTTAATTAAATTAATCACAGTCAACATTCTACTTCAACTTGAAATCGAATAACATTTTATTGATAGTTATTTTTTTGCAAGGAGGGGGATATCTTTGATTCAAAAATTACTTCTTTCAAAGGATCAAATGATATACATAATTCAAAATGGTTTGCAAAAAACTAATTCACCAAAACATGTAACTATTATAGGGGCAGGAATATCTGGCTTAGTAGCTGCCTCACTCTTAAAAGAAGCTGGACATCAAGTTACTATTATAGAAGCAAATAACAGAATAGGGGGGAGAATTTACACAAAAAGGGAACCTTTTATTAATCATGAATATATAGATCTTGGTGCAATGCGGATACCTTCATTTCACTATTTAGTTTTTGAATATATAAAAAAATTCAATTTACAAGTAAATGAATTTATTAATAGTACTCCTAATGATCTAATTTTCATTAATAATGTATTAACAGATGAAAAAAATTATAAAACAAATCCAGACCAATTAAAGTTTAATGTCTCCCCAAGTGAAAAAGGAAAAACAGCAACAGAGTTACTATTATTAGCAGTTGGTCCAAAATATCATTTTAACAATCTCAATTCTTATATTAACTGCCTGTACGAACGGGAATAGTGCACTTGATAAGCTAAAAGAAGATTACCCTAAAACAGTAAAAAAAGAAGCAGAAGTGTTACCTAAGGATATTCAAAATGAAATAGTTGTACCAAAGAGGTTACCATTCAATGTAAAGAATGTCTCAATAGATGTTCAAAAAAAGATTGGAACTGATATGATTGATCGAACTTCAATTAATTATGCGGACGGAAAAAGGGTTATTTTGGAAGTCACGACATATCATCAAAAAAACATCGAGTTCTCAGGTGAGGGACAACAATTAACAACAAAGTTAAAAGATGGAACAAAGGTAATAATAGTAAGAGATGATAAGGAGGGTTCGAAAATAATTCGATGGAAAAAAGATGGATTTTATCACGAAATAATGTTAGTTAAATTATCAGATATAGATAAAAATTACACAATTAAAGACCTAGTTGAAACAGCTAATTCAATATACAAGTAACTTCTCTTTTTTAAAAATTTAACTGGTTAGTTTTGAATAAGAAAATATTTTAACTCTAAAAAAGATTAATTGACCGTATCATCTAATAACATTAAATTAGGATTAATCTTTATAGGAATGATCTGGGTGGCTGAAGTTAGAAGCAAAAAAGTTATCGATAGAGGACTAATTTTATTTTTAGTTTTAATGTTGATTTTTTTTAGCTCTAAATGCTCCTAAAATACAAATTTCATTTAAACCAACACTGGAAGGAACTTATCGATGTGAAGAGCTTCCTTTTGGGTCGTTCGTATTTGATAAAGAGAATGATTATGCTTTTATTTTCGATAATTTTATACTTTCGGAATCGGGAAAGTTTTCACGAGAATTCGACAAAGGTTTCTACGTAAAAAAAACTGATACACGGTATGTAATCAATAGTCCTAAATTTAACAATGTAGAAATTAAATATAATTTAAAAAATCAATCTATAAAAATCAAGACTGACGAAGGAACTTACACGTGTAAACAAATTAGCACAAATCCGATGATTAATATCTCTAAATACGATTGATTAGATTCAGTTACTATGAGATAAAAAATCTTTTATAAATTAATAATGTTATAGGGAGATTTTAGAATAAATGAGTATTATTTTAGAATTTATATTAGATGTTATTGGGGAAATGTTAACACCTTCTTCCTCCTCTAGGGAGTTTAATAAACAGCAAAATGAAAGAATGAAACGGAATATCAATTTATTATCAAATTTGCATTGGTTTTCTACTTTATTGGAAAATGATGAACGATGTAAAGAACTTTTTCTAAGAAAATTAGACGAAGCATCAAACAAGTTTTTTATTAAATATTTTCAGTAAAATAATAGGTTTTCTTAATTTCACAAGTTGCTTAATTGCAGTTTTTTATATTGTACAATTTAGCAATTTTGTTAAATATAAAAAAGGACATCTCGATCCCTATATTGAATAAAGAGGTAACTGTGATAGTAAAGTGCAGTGGTTAAATTGAAAACAGTAATATCTTAATATTTTAAAGGCGGTGTAAAATTATGAACAGCAGTCCAATTGTGAAAGAATACTCTAATGATTATCAAGTTCAAGTAGTAGATTTGATTCTTGATATTCAGCAGCAAGAATACAATATTAAGATCACCAAAGATGACCAGCCTGATTTGTTTACGATAGAAGAATTTTATCAGAATGGAAACGGGAACTTTTGGGTGGCTCTTTATGGTGATAAAGTAGTTGGTACTATCAGCCTTTTAGACATAGGGAATCAAGAAGTTGCGTTAAGAAAGATGTTTGTAGACAAAGAATACAGAGGTGCAAAATATAAAACTGCAAGTCTCTTATTAAATAATGCTATTAAATGGGCGAAAGAAATGTCAATAAAAGCAATTTATCTTGGAACAACTCCTCAATTTTTAGCTGCTCATAGATTTTATGAGAAAAATGGTTTTACAAGTATAGAAGTTACAGATTTACCTGAAAAATTTCCAGTAATGAAGGTCGATAAAAAATTCTATAAGTATTTGGTTGAATAGATAGAAATGAATACATAACAAAAAAAGAACAACCGTGGACTTGAGCAGTCCGTCGTTGTTCTTTTTAGAATGATTGTCTAATTTGATAATCATTTTTAGGTGAAAATTGTTTTTAAAGAATTATGCATTTACCTGACTATAAAGAATACGTTTTATAGTATTTTCAGCTTCGTTTAATTGGATTGAAGTTTCAAAAGTAGCTTGTGCCTGCCCTGCACCGCCTCCACCTTTTCCTTCAACTTGTTTTAGTAAATTTTTAATTAGCTCTCCGCAATGTACATCATTTTTTAGTTGATTAATTAGCAATAATTTTTGCTCTTTTACACTTAATAATACAAGTAATGAGGGTTTTTTAGCTTGGATTGTCTTTGCGAGTAACTGTAAGTCTTTTACAGATTCTTCTTCAAATGTTTTAATAATGATATCATTCGTTGCATTTAATAGTAATTCGTTAGAAATTGAGTTAAAGATCGTTTCTTTCATTTTGTCGATTTCTTTTTGCGCCTCTTTTAATTCATTAATCGTCGTTTCGACTTTTTCCTTAACTTGATCAGTATGTGTATTAAATAATTGATTAATATTTGATATTGTTTTACTAGTCTTTTGAACTTCTTCTAGTGCTCTAAAGCCACATTTAAAATGAAGTCGTGTAGTTTGTCTTACTTTTTCAGTTTTAATTAATTTAATTAGTCCAATTTCACCCGTTTGTTTTACATGTGTACCACAACAAGCAGATAAATCAGTATGTAAAATCTCAACAATTCGAATGTTGTCTTCAACTTTTGGTAATTTGCGTAGTTGAAGTGCATTTAATTCTTCTTGATTTACGAAGTAAGTTTTAATTTCAATATTAGCAAGAATCTTTTCATATACTGCTCTTTCAATTTGATTTAATTGTACAGCAGAAAGAGAAGGTGTATCTAAATCAATTGTAACGGTCTCTTTTCCTAAATGAAAACTTACAGTAGGTACGTCAAATAGTTCAATAATTGTTGCTGAAAGTAAATGTTGGCCACTATGATGCTGCATATGATCAATTCTACGGTCCCAATTTATCTCACAAGTTGCTTCAATTGTATCCGGTCTTGCATTTAAGACATGGATCACTTCTTCATCATCTTCTATTAAATCAACAATTTCGATTCCATTAATTGTACCGAAATCAGATGGTTGCCCGCCACCTTCAGGATAAAATGCAGAATCTTCAAGTTTGATCTGAAACAAAGAATCGACTTCTTTAATGTCTGTAATTTTAGTAAACCATTTTTTTAATGAGGGGTGTTCAAAATATAATTTATTTGCCATGATAATACCTCTAATCTTTTAATTTCCAAAATTGATGTTTAATTTAAATTATATAGAAACGAAATAAAAACTTAAAATAATCTATTCCTAATTTTAGCATAATTGACAATTAGACAAATAGATTTTAGTATTTAGTTAATTAACTAAATACTAAATCTTAGAGGTGTGAAATGTGAACGAATTATTTAAAGCATTATCGGATCCAACTCGAAGGAAAATTTTAGATTTATTAAAAGAGAAGGATTTAACTGCTGGAGAAATCTCAGAACAATTCGATATGTCAAAACCTAGTATTTCTCAGCATCTTAAAATTTTAAAATCAGCCCAGTTAATTCAAGATGAAAAGAAGGGGCAATTTATTATTTATTCTCTAAATATGACAGTTTTCCAGGAAATTATAAGCTGGGCATATAGTTTTAAAGAAAAATAATTGAGAGGTGACATATTTTGAAGAAGCATATCATAGCAATTTTACTATTTATTTGTTCACTAATATTATGGATTATTAACTTTCATAATTTACCAAGTCAACTACCAGTACACTGGGATTTTTCAGGTAATGTTAATAATTTTGATTCAAAAATGCAAACCTTTATCGAGCTACATGCGATCATGCTTTTCGTTTATTTATTGCCAATTGTAACTCCAAAGATTGATCCAAGAAAAGAGAATTATAAGTTATTCCAAAGAAGCTTGTACTTTATGGCTACAGGGATTTTATTTATTTTCTTTTTAATTAATATGAGTGTTTTATTTTATGGATTAGGTTACGACGTTCATATCGGCTCAATGAGTTTTCTTTTTATTGGCCTTTTGTTTATGTTTCTTGGAAATTATATGCCTCATGTTCGTTCGAATTATTTTATTGGCGTCCGTACACCATGGACATTAAGTAATGAAAATGTTTGGAAAAAAACTCATCGAGTTAGCGGTAGATTATTTATGATCGTTGGTTTATGTTTTTTATTGCTTTATTTTATACCAGTGAGTAATAAGGGAATAGTTGTCATTCCTTTAATCATATTATTAGTTGGTTTTCCAACTATATACTCATATATTGCCTTTAAAAAGGAAATGAAAAACTAAACTTAGCTGTTTTTTTACAAAATTTGGTGAATGTTTTTGAATTTATTCTAGAAAAAATTTAATTTCCTTTTAAAGTATGGTATTGTAAAGAGTAGAGCAAAAGAGTTGGAGGAATATAATTAAAATGATTACAGTAAGCAATGTTAGTTTGCGTTTTGCGGACAGAAAATTATTTGATGATGTTAATATAAAGTTTACACCAGGTAACTGTTACGGTTTAATTGGTGCAAATGGTGCGGGTAAATCTACTTTTATTAAAATTTTATCTGGTGATATTGAGCCTTCAACAGGTGATGTAATTGTAACGCCAGGTGAGCGTCTTGCAGTATTAAAACAAAACCAATTTGAATATGAAGAGTTTGAAGTTCTTCAAACTGTTATTATGGGTCATACTCGTCTTTTCGAAGTAATGAAAGAAAAAGATGCAATCTACATGAAGGAAGATTTCACTGAAGAAGATGGCATGAAAGCTGCAGAACTTGAAGGTGAGTTTGCAGAGTTAAATGGTTGGGAAGCAGAATCAGAAGCTGCGATTTTATTAAAAGGTCTTGGCATTACAGAAGAATTACATGATAAAAAAATGGCTGAATTACAAGCAGGCGAGAAAGTAAAAGTTTTACTTGCTCAAGCATTATTTGGTCAACCAGATATTCTTTTACTAGATGAGCCAACGAATAACTTAGATCTTAAAGCTGTTCAATGGTTAGAAAACTTCTTAATTAACTTTGAAAACACAGTTATCGTTGTATCACATGACCGTCACTTCTTAAATCAAGTATGTACGCATATGGCTGATTTAGATTTTGGTAAAATTCAACTTTATGTTGGTAACTATGATTTCTGGTATGAATCAAGTCAATTAGCTCAAAGATTAATGTCTGATGCTAATAAGAAAAAAGAAGAGAAAATTAAAGAACTACAAGGATTTATTGCTCGATTTAGCTCAAATGCATCAAAAGCAAAACAAGCTACTTCTCGTAAAAAACTTTTAGATAAAATTACGCTTGATGATATTAGACCATCTTCTCGTCGTTATCCATTCGTTGGATTTACGCCAGAGAGAGAAGTTGGGAATGATTTATTAACTGTTGACGGAATTTCAAAAACAATCGATGGTGAAAAAGTATTAGATAATGTACGTTTTACTGTAAATAAAGGTGATAAAATTGCGTTTGTTGGTAAAAATGACGTTGCAATTTCAACTTTATTTAAAATCTTAATGGGTGAAATGGAGCCAGATACTGGTTCATTTAAATGGGGTGTAACAACTTCACAAGCATTTTTCCCTAAAGATAACTCTGAGTTCTTCGAAAAAAGTGATATGAACTTAATCGAATGGTTACGTCAGTTCTCTCCACAAGATGAGTCTGAAAGCTTCCTACGTGGTTTCTTAGGACGTATGCTATTCTCAGGAGAGGAAGTAATGAAAAAAGCTTCTGTTCTATCTGGGGGAGAAAAAGTTCGTTGTATGCTTTCAAAAATGATGTTAAGTGGTGCAAACGTATTGGTATTAGATGATCCTACTAACCACTTAGACTTAGAGTCAATTACGGCATTAAATAATGGTTTAATTGCCTTCAAAGGTACTGCATTATTTACATCTCATGACCATCAGTTCATTCAAACAATTGCAAACCGTATCATTGAAGTAACACCAAACGGTTTAGTTGATAAAGAGTGTACTTATGATGAGTTCTTAGAGAACAAGGATTTACAAAAGCAAGTAGAAGAGTTATATAAAAAGTAATTCCAACGGCACAGGCCATTCACGTTGAAAGTGAATCTTTGTGAAAAGAGTGAAACCACTAATCAATTGATTAGTGGTTTTTCGTACTTTCATCTTGATTTCATATTTGTTAAACTATAAAAAAGGGAGGAGAAAAAATGTCTGAGCTAAATGAAAATAAGTTTTTTAAAAAGTATTTAAAGAAAGCTTCTTCCTATTTAGGAAATAAAGAAAAATCAACGAAATTATTGAAAAAAGCAGCTAAGCTGGCACCAGATAAAAAAGGCGCGCTTGGTGAAGCTTGGGAAAAAGTAAATTTATTTATCGATCTATTTAAATCATATATTAATGGTAGTTATAGAGATATTTCCACAAAATCAATTTTGACAGTAATCGGGGCATTAATTTATTTTGTCAGTCCTATTGACGCAATACCAGATTTTATCGTAGGCTTAGGCTTTTTAGATGATGCAACGATTTTAGCGTATACATTTAAACAAATTAACAAAGATATTGAAAAGTATAAAATTTGGAAAGAAAATAATAACGAAAAAGATGATTTAACAAATTTAGTGGAAATTGAAGAGTCAGAGCAAGATCATGAGTTAAAAGATTAAAGTTTAAAAATCAAAATTAAAATAAGGTTGCCCATTATTTATTAATGAGCAACCTTTTCTATACTGTTTAATAATGTACATGACTATCTTCTTTTGACCAAACAATGAAAGGGTTTTCAATATCTTTGACTTTAATCATAATTTGTTCACTAGGGATTGTTCGATCTTCATATGGCAATGAAAGTTCATTATAAATATGTGCATCATCAAATCCAATTTTTGCAGCATCATCTTTTGTGAAAAAATAATATATTTTTGAAATTCTAGACCAATAGGCGGCACTTAGACACATCGGGCATGGTTCACAGCTAGTATATAAGACAGCATCCTTTAATAAATATGTACCTAAATTTTGACATGCGTTTCGAATTGCTTGGACCTCTGCATGTGCAGTTGGATCATTTAAAGTTGTGACTCCATTTACGCCGGCACCAATTACTTTTCCATCTTGGACAATAACTGCTCCAAATGGCCCACCATTCTTATTTAATAAGTTTTCGTAAGCAAGTCTAACACTTAATTTAATCCAATCAGAGTGATTCAAACTAACACCACCTTTATAGTAATAAGGGCGAAAGGTATTTACATTTATCTAATCTATTAAATTAATATAAATAAGTAGTCAATCAAATTGGTTAATCGTTATACAATTCTTTAAATCAACCATTATATTAAAAAGGGTATCTTACTTATTTGTACACTCCATTACTGTATTTAAGAACATATTTAATCAATATAAAGTAAGAAAATTCATTTTTTTATGAACAATAATAATAGAGTAATATAATTCAAACAAAAATTTTTAATATAAAAGTTAGTGCTTAACGAGATAAGAAAACTTATAAATATTGAAAATGTCGAATAATTTATTCAGAAATTTAAAGGAGTTATTTGAACCGAATTAGAATATGTAAACGGTTACAACTTTTTTAAGGATGTGTTTCGAATGAAGAACTTCGGAAATTATATTCAATTGCAAGTTTATAGTGACGGGAAAAAAAGTGAGATTCCTGTTAGATTTGAGGATTTAGAAAAGTTAGCACAAGATCAATTAGAGGAAGGGCCTTTTTATTATATAGCAGGGGGTGCTGGTAGTGAGCGCTCGATGAATGAAAATCGTGTAGCATTTGATAAGTGGAAAATTGTACCGCGTATGTTACGTAATGTCGCTGAGCGTGATATTAGTATAAATTTATTCGGCAAAACATATAATTCGCCAATTTTATTTGCTCCAATCGGTGTTCAGTCGATTGCGCATCCAGAAGGGGAACTTGAAGCTGCTAGAGCAGCAGCAGAATTGAATATTCCATACATTACTAGCACTGCATCTACTTACTCATTAGAAAAGGTTTCAACTGTTCTAGGAAACTCACCTAAATGGTATCAATTATACTGTAGTAGTGATATGGAAATAGCAGCAAGTATGATGAAACGGGCTGAAGCAAATGGCTACGAAGCGATTGTTATTACGCTTGATACCTCGATTATGGGTTGGAGAGAAAAAGATATTGAAAATGCATATTTACCATTTTTACAAGGGCAAGGTATTGGTAACTATTTAGAGGATCCTGTATTTCGCTCACGCTTAACTAAATCACCTGAAGAAGATCTACATTCAGCAATTTTATTATGGACAAGACTATTTGGGAATCCGGCATTAACATGGGAAGATTTAGCATTTTTGCGAGATCAAACTAAATTACCTATTTTATTAAAAGGGATTTTACATAAGGACGATGCGATGCTTGCTCTTGAATATGGTATGGATGGCATTATCGTTTCAAATCATGGTGGTAGACAAGTTGATGGAACAATTAGTACTTTAGATGCATTAGAGAGTATTAGTAGTGAATTAAAAGGTAGATTACCGATTTTAATGGATAGTGGCATTAGAAGGGGATCAGATGTATATAAAGCATTAGCAATCGGTGCTGATGCAGTATTAATTGGTCGACCGTATATGTATGGCCTAGCTCTTGCAGGTAAAAACGGGGTAGTTCAAGTCATGAAAAATATTTTAGCTGATTTTGATTTAACGATGGCTTTATCCGGACAAAAAAGGATTAGTGAATTAAAGCCATCTTTGTTAGTGAAAGAAAACCTTAGTAAACATTTTTAAAAATTAAAAAGAGCGATCTCAGTGAGTGCTTAGACTAATGAGTCGCTCTTTATTTTTTAGAATAGAATTATGCTGCGTTCTTTACTTCGGTATATTCTTTAACGAATAACTTTTCCATCATACATCCTATTACAAAACCGATTAAACCAGGTATTACCCAACCGAAACCTTTTTCTTGCATCGGAACAATCGATAATAATTCATTTAGTCCGTTATTTAAAAATGATGAATTGATAATCTCGATTAAGCTATAAACTCCAACAAATAAAATTGTTAATAAATAAACAGGTCTACCTTTAAATGGTAATTGATCATGTAAAAGTGCTAATACAATCAGCGCAATTGCCACTGGATATAAAAGACCTAATATTGGAACAGATACTTTTAATATTTGCGTAAGTCCTAAATTTGCTACGAATCCACTAACAAAACATAATAAGATTGCCCATTTTTTATAAGATAATTTAGGGAAAATACTATTAAAATATTGAGAACATGATGTGATTAAACCAATACAAACACTTAAACATGCAAGTGTAAAAATAAGTCCTAAAACAATCGTTCCACCATTGCCAAATAATTGATTCATTACTGTTGTTAAGACGATTGCTCCATTGTCAATTTGTCCAGTAATCGTTGCTGAGGCACCTAAGTAGCCAATTATAAAATAAGTCATCGATAATAATAATGCACAAATTAAACCGAAAATAATTAAATACTTAATATGTAATTTTTGATTTGTTACATTTAATCTTTGAAAAATATTGATGAAAACAATCCCGTAGATTAATGCACAAATCCCATCCATTGTTTGATAGCCATCTAAAATTCCTTGTGAGACAGGATTAGATTTGTATGTTAAGGATGCAACCTTAAAACTAGATAAGTCTGTAAACATTGCTTTAATAAAAACAATAAAAATTAAGATTAGTAAAGCTGGAGTTAAAATTTTACCGAATCTGTCAACTAATTTTGAAGGTGATTTAGCAAACCAATAAACGATACTAAAAAACACAATCGTATAAACTAATAGTCCTATTGGCGAAATAGTCAAACCTTCGGACAAAAATGGTTTAACTCCCATTTCATATGCCAGACTACTAGCTCGTGGAATTGCAAGTCCAGGTCCGATCGACAAGTAGATTGCCATCGGGAAGAGAAGCGCAAAAATAGGATGTACTCTCTTTACAAGCGTATCAAAATTACCGGATTTTGCGATTGCAATAAATGCTAAAATCGCAATGCCTGCATCCGAAATAATAAATCCAATAATTGCTTGCCATACATTCTCTCCGGCTGCTTGTCCAATGTATGCTGGGAAAATTAAATTACCAGCGCCAAATAACATCGAAAATAACATAAATCCAATAAACAGTATTTCTTTTTTTGTTAAAGTATTCAAATAATTCACCTCGAACATAGTTGCATTTTGAAAATGATTTTCTCATTCTACCAAAAAATAACTCTATTTACTACAAAATCTATTAAAATTCTTACAATTTTCATAAATAATGAAATTTTTTTTCTTTTGTCCTAATTTTTAATACTTAAAGCATAAGATAACTTGTCCTCTAACTATATATACTTATAGGCTTTTTTAAGGGAGGACTAGAATGATCCAATTTCAAGATATATCTTTTAGGTTTTCAAATGGAAAAAATGCAGTTCAGGATTTATCTTTTTCAATTCAAACAGGTGAATGCTTTGTTTTAATTGGCCCAAGTGGCAGTGGAAAAACAACAACAATTAAATTAATAAATAGATTAATTAAACCAACTGATGGTGAAATTTTTTATAATGATAAAAACATTAAAGATTATGATGAACATAAGCTGAGGAGAGAGTTTGGATATGTACTTCAACAGATTGCACTATTTCCCCATTTGAATGTTGAAGAAAATATTTCAATCGTACCAGAATTAAAAAAATGGAACAAAGCACAAATAAAAGAGCGCACTCGAGAACTATTAGAATTAGTAAAATTAAATCCATTGGAATTTAGTAAAAGACCAGTTTCAGAATTATCTGGGGGTCAACAACAGCGGGTAGGTGTAGCGAGGGCTTTAGCAGGTGATCCAAACTTATTATTAATGGACGAACCATTTAGTGCATTAGATCCGATTACAAGATTACAATTACGAAAGGACCTTAAACAATTAAAAACAAAGATTAATAAAACGATCCTTTTCGTTACTCATGATTTAGAGGAGGCATTTTATTTAGGAGACCGAATCGGAATCATGCACGATGGTGAACTAGTTCAAGTTGGAACGAAGGATGAAATTTTAAATAATCCAGTCAATCCTTTTGTTGAACAATTTATAGACAATTATCGTGGTAAAGCTGTTGTAAAGGAGGGAATATAAGATGATTCTCACTTCATTTACAACGACTCTTGAAAATAGAAAAGAGCAATTATTAACAGCTTTGTTAGAACATATTCAAATTTCAGTATTTGCACTAATTATTGCAATAATTATAGCTGTCCCGTTAGGAATTTATTTAACGAGGAAGAAAGTTCTCTCTGAATTTGTAATTGGAACGACGGCAGTTATTCAAACGATTCCTTCATTGGCGCTGTTAGGGATTTTAATACCATTGGTCGGTATTGGAAAGATTCCAGCGGTAATTGCGTTAAGTGTTTATGCATTATTGCCGATTTTGCGAAATACATATACCGGAATTAAGGAGATTGATCCAATCCTATTAGAAGCTGCAACTGGGTTAGGAATGAACGGTAGACAAAGACTTTTTAAGGTTGAATTACCATTAGCATTACCAGTTATGATGGCGGGAATCCGAACTGCGATGGTCATAATTGTTGGAACTGCAACAATCGCTGCCTTAATAGGAGCTGGAGGTTTAGGTAGTTTAATATTATTAGGAATCGACCGAAACGATATGAATTTTATCATAATAGGGGCAATACCATCTGCACTTTTAGCCATTATATTTGATTTTATTTTAAGATTAATAGAGAAGAGGAGTTTTAAGAGTTTTTCATTAAGAATAATAACTGCTAGTTTTATTTTATTAGCATTATTATTTTCTCCATTAACAATTAAATCTTGGAATAAAACCGATCTAGTGATCGCTGGAAAATTAGGTGCTGAACCAGAAATAATAATGAATATGTATAAATTAATGATTGAAGATGAAACAAATCTAAACGTTGAAGTTAAGCCCAATTTTGGTAAAACAACATTTGTATATAATGCATTAAAAAAAGGTGACATTGATATTTATCCAGAATATACAGGTACGGTCATTTCAACTTTTTTGAAAGAAAAGGCTGTTAGTAATGATGCAAATGCAGTATATGAACAAGCTGCTGAAGGTTTAGCAAAAAAGTATAATTTGAGCTATTTGGAACCTATGAAATTTAATGACACGTATGCATTAGCTGTTCCTGAACACATTTCAAAACAATATGGAATCGAAACAATTTCAGATGCAACCAAAGTAGAAAATCAGTTAAAAGCAGGTTTCACGTTAGAATTTACAGATCGTGAAGACGGATATTTAGGATTACAAAAATTATATGGATTGAAGTTCCAAAATTTAAAAACGATGGAGCCCAAATTGCGATATGACGCAATTCAATCAGGGGATCTCTCAATAATCGACGCGTATTCAACTGATAGCGAGCTCCAAAGTTATAACATGAAAGTGTTAGTCGATGATAAAAATTTATTCCCACCATATCAATGTGCACCACTTCTAAGAAAAGAAACACTTAAAAAATATCCAGAAGTCAAAAATATATTAAATAAATTAAAAAATAAAATAACGGATGATGAAATGCGAGAAATGAATTATAAAGTAAATGTTGGAGGAAAATCTGCCGAAAGTGTTGCTAGAGAGTTTTTGAAGAATGAGGGTTTGCTAAAATAAACGAAATGGACTGTCTTATTGGTCAGGGGAACTGATCTAAGCGGTCCTTTTTATGTTGTAATACACTTAAACGTAGAGCGCTGATCTATCACAATTAATATTTTTAGCAGATTCGTAGCGACTTTTTATTCGATAAAGATAGAATTAGTGAGAAATTGCTAGTTTTCTTTTAAAGTGTATGAACATATGAACAGTTTTTGGGATGAAATACCTTAACTGGTAGGGGTAATTTTGTATCTTAATTGCACTTTTAATAGATTTAATTGCAGATTTGATAATTTTAATTGCTGTTTTAACAAATTTAATTGCAGATTCACTAGATTTAATTGCAGATTTACTAATTTTATTTGCAGTTCGCCGTTTATTTGCAGTTTTTCATCCCTTAATTGCACAGACAGATCCCTTAATTGTACTCCTCCGTTTATTTGCAGCTTATCATCCCTTATTTGCACAACTAATAAAAAAGAGGGTTGCCTAAATAATCGGCTACCCTCTTTTTGTTATCACACGATAAGAATTTTAATGTTTAATCATTATAGGCTCCTGTTAACATCTCACTTACAAAAGAATCATTTTCCCATTCTTCATAAGAGAAATCTACTGAATACTCCTGATCGGATTTTTCGTCTTTAATCTGAATGTCAAAATGATTACTCATTACTTTCAACACTTCATTGATTTCGTTAACAGTCCCATTAATTTGTAAAGTAGCCATTTTTACTCGCCTCCGATTTTAATTTACAGAAAATTCTGTATAAATTAATCATATGATAATCCTTTTAAAAACATTTTTCAAGGGTAGAATTTTGTCGAAAAGTTATTTTAAAAAAATGTAAAGGTTTTCATTGTTGATTTACCAATATTTGTACGACATTTGAATAAATTGTGAATTTTAAATTTTCTAAAAACTTATTGATTTATTTAGTAGATTGGAATAAAGTAAGTACAAATATTTTAACTCTTGAGGAGGATTAACCGTGACAGAGCAACAGATTTTTTTAAATGGTGAATTCGTTCAAAAACAAGATGCTAAAGTTTCTGTATATGATCATGGATATCTATATGGAGATGGAGTATTCGAAGGGATTCGCGTTTACGATGGCAATGTATTTCGCTTAAAAGAACATCTCATTCGATTATATGAATCAGCAAAATCAATTTTATTAACTATTCCTTATTCTTTAGAAGAGTTAACACAAATTGTTGTTGATACAGTAAATCGAAATAATTTACATAGTGGTTATATTCGACTCGTCGTCTCAAGAGGTGAAGGAAATCTTGGATTAGATCCAACTTCTTGTCCAAGAGCAAATGTTGTTGTCATTGCAGAACAACTAGCACTGTTCCCACAAGAACTATACGAAAATGGTATGGAAATTGTAACAGTAGCAACGAGAAGAAATCGAAGTGATGTATTAAATCCACAAATTAAATCTTTAAATTACTTAAATAACATATTAGTAAAAATTGAAGCGAAACTAGCTGGTGTTCAAGAAGCATTAATGCTAAACGATCAAGGCTTTGTAGCTGAAGGTTCAGGAGATAATGTCTTTTTAGTAAAAGGGAATAAGTTAATTACTCCACCGAGTTCAGCAGGTGCATTAGAAGGAATTACTCGAAATGCAATTATGGAATTAGGTGACACATTAGGTTACGAAGTTGAGGAAAAATTGTTCACTCGACATGATGTTTATATTGCCGATGAGGTTTTCTTAACAGGAACAGCAGCTGAAGTAATTGGCGTATCTAAGGTAGATGGACGAGTGATTGGTGATGGAAAACCAGGACCAAATACACAAAGATTATTAAAAGCATTTCGTCAATTAGTAGTTGAAGATGGAGAAAAAATTTACGTAAAACAAGGGTGATAAATTGTGCGAAGTGACATGATCAAAAAAGGAATCGACCGTGCGCCGCATCGTAGCTTATTATTAGCGGCAGGTGTAAAAGAGGAAGATTTTAATAAACCATTTATAGCGATTTGTAATTCATATATTGATATTGTTCCAGGTCATATTCATTTAAGGGAAATGGCTGATGTTGTAAAACAAGCGATTCGCGATGCTGGCGGAGTTCCATTTGAGTTTAATACGATTGGTGTCGATGATGGAATCGCAATGGGGCATATCGGAATGAGGTATTCTTTACCAAGTAGGGAAATCATTGCCGATGCAGCCGAAACTGTAATTAATGCACATTGGTTTGATGGAGTATTTTATATGCCAAACTGCGATAAAATCACACCTGGAATGCTAATGGCAGCTGTTCGTACAAATGTACCAGCAGTTTTTGTATCAGGTGGACCAATGGCAGGTGGGCTATCTAAAGATGGAAAGGCTCTATCTCTTGTTTCAGTATTTGAAGGTGTAGGTGCTTTTAAATCAGGAAAAATGAGTGTAGAAGAATTACTCGATATTGAAAAGTCAGCATGTCCTACATGTGGATCATGTTCAGGAATGTTCACAGCAAATTCAATGAATTGCATTATGGAGATGCTTGGTGTTGCACTACCATATAACGGAACAATACTTGCAACTAGTAAAGACAGACATCAATTAATCCGTGATGCAGCTTATCATCTAATGGATTGCATTGAAAATGATATTAAACCAAGAGATATTATTACAAAAGAGGCAATTGATGATGCATTTGCACTAGATATGGCAATGGGTGGATCGACAAATACTGTTTTACACTTAATGGCCATCGCAAATGAAGCAGGAGTTGATTACGACTTAAAGGATATAAATGACGTAGCTAGAAGAGTACCTTATTTATCTAAAATTAGTCCCGCTTCGCACTATTCAATGCATGATGTTCATTTAGCAGGTGGTGTTCCAGCAATTATTAAAGAACTTACTACCATTCCTGGAGCCATCAATAGTGACCGCATTACAATTACCGGAAAAACTTTATTCGAGAATGTGCAAGAAGCTACAATCACTAATAGTGATGTGATTCGTAAAAAAGAAAATCCTTATTCACAAACAGGCGGATTATCGATCTTGCATGGGAATCTAGCCCCAGACGGAGCAGTTATTAAAGTAGGTGCCGTTGACCCTTCAATTCAAACATTTATTGGTGAAGCAATTTGTTTTGACTCACACGATGAAGCTGTTGAAGCGATTGACAATGGTCTCGTTAAAGAAGGTCATGTCGTTGTCATTCGATATGAGGGTCCAAAAGGTGGACCTGGAATGCCTGAAATGCTTGCACCAACTTCATCAATTGTTGGAAGAGGCTTAGGAACAAAAGTTGCGTTAATTACAGATGGTCGTTTTTCAGGTGCTACTAGAGGAATTGCAATCGGACATATTTCCCCAGAAGCAGCTGAAGGTGGACCAATTGCATATATTGAAGACGGCGATGAAATCATAATCGATCTTTTATCAAGAAGTATTACATTATCAATTTCAAACGAAATTTTAGAATCTCGTAAATCATCATATAAATTACATGAACCAAAAGTTAAAACGGGTTATTTAGCAAGATATGCAAAGTTAGTTACTTCTGCTAATACAGGTGGAGTATTAAAAATATGAAAAAGCATTGAAAGAGAAAAGTAGTTATGAAAAGGATCTTCAGAGAGTCGGTGGCTGGTGTGAACCGATGACCTTGATTAATGAAACTCACTCTTGAGTGTCAAGCTGAATTAATTGTAATGTAAGCTTGAACGTTGGTCACGTTATAACCAGATTTTGGTTAGCCAAAATCCCAAAGTTAGGTTATTAACCTAAGAAGAAGGGTGGTACCGCGAAAAGTCTTTCGCCCCTTCAGCATCTGCTGAAGTGTGGAGTTACGGCTTTTTTTATTGCGAATAAATGGGTAAATTTTATCCAAAAATGGAGGGAAATGTAGAAATGAGTCATCATTCGATAAGAACTCTGTCAAAAGAATTGTCAGGTGCAAATTTACTAATTGATGCTTTGAAAAATGAAAATGTTGAAATGATTTTTGGTTACCCTGGAGGGGCAGTATTACCATTATATGATGCACTTTATGATGCTGATATTCCTCACATTCTAGCAAGGCATGAACAAGGGGCCATCCACGCTGCAGAAGGATATGCACGAGTGACTGGTCGACCAGGAGTTGTAATCGCAACAAGTGGTCCAGGTGCAACAAACGTAGTGACTGGTTTAGCAGATGCGATGATGGATTCATTACCACTAGTTGTTTTTACTGGTCAGGTTGCTACAAATGTAATCGGAACGGATGCCTTTCAAGAAGCAGATGTGATCGGAATTACAATGCCAGTAACAAAACATAACTACCAAGTGCGTAATGTTGAAGATGTCCCACAAATCGTAAAAGAAGCATTCCATATTGCTTCAACAGGCCGTCCAGGTCCAGTCGTCATCGATCTACCAAAAAATATGATGGTTGAAAAAGGAGTGAAAAAGGACGAAGTAGAAATTCAACTACCAGGTTATCAACCGACATATGAACCAAATTATATTCAAATTACAAAGTTAATAGGAGCAATTGAAAAAGCTAAAAAACCAGTCGTATTAGCTGGAGCAGGAATATTACATGCAAAAGCAGCTGATGAGTTTACTGAATTTATAAAAAAGTTCAATATCCCAGTTGTAAATACGCTCTTAGGGCTAGGTGGATTTCCAGCAAATGAGGAATTATTCCTAGGAATGGGGGGCATGCACGGAACTTATACAGCAAATATGGCAATGTATGAAAGTGATTTACTAATAAACATCGGAGCAAGATTCGATGATAGGTTAACGGGTAATTTAGCACACTTTGCTAAAAATGCGATTGTAGCACATATCGATATAGATCCTGCCGAAATAAACAAAGTTATTCCAACAAATATTCCAATCGTTGGATGTGCTAAGGAAGTTCTGAAAGTTCTATTAAAACAAAAAGTAGAAAAACAAAACCATAGTGAATGGTTAGAGCTACTTAAAAGTCGTAAAGAAGCCTTTCCTTTGCAGTATGAACCGAGTAGAGAAGTCATTAAACCACAAAATGTCTTAACTTTACTCCATTCGATTACAAATGGGAAAGCGACGATTTCCACGGATGTAGGTCAACATCAAATGTGGGCGGCTCAGTATTATCCTTTTGACGAACCACATAAATGGATCACTTCAGGTGGACTCGGAACGATGGGATTTGGTTTACCAGCTGCAATTGGAGCACAATTTGCAAAGCCTGATGAATTAGTTGTAGCCATCGTAGGTGATGCCGGATTCCAAATGACATTGCAAGAATTGAGCATGATCAAGGAACATAATTTACAAGTTAAAATTTTAATTTTAAATAACGCAGCTTTAGGAATGGTAAGACAGTGGCAATCAGCTTTTTATAATGACCGCTTCTCTAGTTCTCTATTAGACTGCCAGCCTAGTTTTACGAAACTTGCTGAAGCTTACGGTATAAAAGGGATGACAATCTCAGATCCAAATTTAGTTGAAAGTCAATTAAGAGAAGCAATTGAATTTGATGGGCCAGTTTTAATTGATTGTCGAGTTCATCAAGCTGAAATCGTTACACCAATGGTTCCACCTGGTAAAGGAATTCATGAAATGGAAGGGGTGAAATAATGAAACGGGTCATTACATCAACTGTATTAAATAACAGTGGCGTACTTAACAGAATTACAGGAGTAATCTCCAGAAGACGCTTTAATATCGAAAGTATTTCTGTAGGACATACTGAACAAGATCATATTTCAAGAATTACGTTTGTCGTACATGTAGAGGATTTACAACAGGTTGAACAATTGATTAAACAGCTTCACAAGCAAATTGATGTGATAAAAGTAGCAGATATAACAGAAGAATCAGTTATTGCTAGAGAACTGGCCTTAATAAAGGTGAGTACAAATGCAGCTACTAGAAATGAAATTTATAGTCTAATTGAACCGTTTAGAGCCTCAGTTATTGATGTAAGCCGTGATCAGATTGTCGTTCAAGTAACTGGTACTTCTGATAAGGTAGAGGCTTTGATTGAATTATTAAGACCTTTCGAACTAAAAGAAATAGCTCGAACAGGTGTAACCGCATTTACTAGATCTGCTAAACATAAGGAGCATGCTCAAAAGCTACTCTCTTATTAAATAAAAATATAAAAATATAAAACAAAAAATTGGAGGAATTTGAAAATGGCTAAAGTATATTATGGTACAGACGTGAAGGAAAATGTATTAGTAGGGAAAACGATTGCAGTAATTGGTTATGGATCACAAGGTCACGCACATGCTTTAAATTTACATGAAAATGGTCATAAGGTAGTTGTTGGTTGTCGCCCTGGTAAATCATGGGACGCTGCAGCAAATGATGGACTACATGTAACTACGGTTGCAGAGGCTTCAAAGGTAGCAGACGTAGTAATGATTCTATTACCGGATGAGCATCAACCAACTGTTTATAAAAATGAAATTGAACCATATCTTGAAAATGGAAATGCGCTTGCGTTTGCACATGGATTTAATGTTCACTTTGATCAAATTGTTCCCCCTGCAAATGTTGATGTATTTTTAGTAGCTCCAAAAGGTCCAGGACATCTTGTTCGACGTACTTTTGTCGATGGAGCAGCGGTTCCAGCATTATTCGCTGTTTACCAAGATGTAACAGGCGAAGCAAAAAATGTAGCACTTTCTTATGCTGAAGGAATTGGTTCTACTAGAGCAGGAGTTCTTGAAACTACATTTAAAGAGGAAACTGAAACAGATCTATTCGGAGAGCAAGCGGTACTATGTGGTGGTGTAACTTCTTTAGTAAAATCGGGATTTGAAACATTAGTAGAAGCAGGTTATCAGCCAGAAGTAGCATACTTTGAGTGTTTACATGAGTTGAAGCTAATCGTTGATTTAATGTACGAAGGCGGAATGAGCTATATGAGATATTCAATCTCTGATACTGCACAGTGGGGTGATTTCGTATCTGGTCCTAGAGTAGTAGCGAATGAGTCAAAATTAGCGATGAAGGATATTTTAGCAGAAATTCAAGATGGTACGTTTGCTAAAGGCTGGATTAACGAAAATAAAAATGGTCGTCCAGTATTCAATGAAATTAATGAAAGTGAAAAACAACATCAACTTGAAGAGGTTGGAGAAAAACTTCGTGCTATGATGCCATTTATCCAAAGAAAAGAAAAGGTCGAGGTGAAATAAAAAATGAGTAAAATTCAGTTTCTTGATACAACATTACGTGATGGCGAACAATCTCCTGGGGTTAATTTAAATCGATTTGAAAAGCTCGAAATTGCAAGACAACTAGAAGCTTTAGGTGTTGATATCATTGAGGCTGGTTTTGCCGCTTCCTCAGAAGGTGACTTTTTAGGTATTCAAGAGATTGCGAGACAGATTCGTTCTGTCTCCGTCTCAAGCCTTTCTCGAGCAAAAGATTCAGATATTAAAACAGCATGGGATGCGTTAAAAAATGCTGCAGAACCGAGACTTCATATATTTCTAGCAACAAGTGATATTCATATGAAATATAAATTAAACATGACGAGATCAGAAGTTTTGGAAACTGCTAAACATTGTGTGCAACTTGCAAAATCCTTTTTTCCAAAAGTCCAAATTTCAGCTGAGGATGCCTGTCGTACTGATCGAGCATTTCTTGCCGAATTCGCAGAGACTGCCATTAAAGCAGGGGCAGATGTGATTAATATTCCAGATACTGTTGGTTACACAAGTCCTTCAGAATACTACGATCTATTTAAATATTTACAAGAAAATGTACCGTCTTATCATAAATCCATTTTTTCTTGTCACTGTCATGATGACTTAGGAATGGCAGTAGCGAATTCTTTAGCAGCAATACAAGCTGGAGCAACCCAAGTAGAATGCACCGTAAATGGAATTGGGGAAAGAGCAGGAAATGCAGCACTAGAAGAAATAGCCGTTGCACTACATATTAGGGAAGATGTTTACCGAAAAAATTCTAATTTACGATTACATGAAATTACGAAGACAAGTGAACTTGTTAGTCGTCTTACAGGTATGGTTGTCCAGAAGAATAAAGCAATTGTTGGTACAAATGCATTTGCTCATGAATCAGGTATTCATCAAGATGGTGTCCTAAAAGAACCAACAACATATGAAATTATCCCCCCTTCACTAATTGGACTTTCTACAAATTCATTAGTACTAGGGAAACATTCAGGACGTCATGCTTTTACTGACAGATTAAAAGAACTTGGATTCAACTTTTCAACAGAAATTATAAACGAAGCGTTTATTCAATTTAAAGCTTTGACAGATACTAAAAAAGAAATTACAGATGCAGATTTATTAAACATTATTAGTAAGTGGAGCAAAAAGGAGGTTCTAAAATGAAATTAAAGATCGCATGTCTTCCAGGAGACGGAATCGGACCAGAAATTATGAATTCAGCAGTACAGGTTTTAGAACAGATTGCACAATCTTATCAACATGACTTTACTTTTTCAACAAATTTATTCGGCGGTCACGCGATTGATGAAACAGGCACTTCATTACCGAAAGAAACATTAGATAATTGTTTAAATTCGGATGCCGTATTATTAGCAGCAGTAGGTGGACCAAAATGGGATCAAGGTGTTGAACGACCAGAAAGTGGCTTATTAAGGTTAAGAAAATCACTTAATTTATACGCAAACATTAGACCAGTCGATGTTTATGATGAACTTGTCAATCATTCACCTTTAAAATCTGAACAAGTAAGAAATGTAAGCTTTGTCGTCGTTCGAGAATTAACAGGCGGAATTTATTTTTCTGAACCTCGTTTCCATAATGAAAATGAAGCAACAGATACTCTTTCCTATACTAGAGAAGAAATTGAACGAATTGTAAAGTATGGATTTGAGCTAGCAAAAACTAGAAAAGGCAAGCTTACATCAGTTGATAAAGCAAATGTATTAGAATCTAGTAAACTTTGGCGAAAAATTGTAAATGAATTAAGTTCAAACTATCCAGAAGTAGAAGTTGAGCATATTCTTGTTGATGCAGCAGCGATGGAGTTAATTCGAAACCCAAGAAGGTTTGATGTAATCGTTACTGAAAATTTATTTGGGGATATTTTAAGTGATGAAGCTTCCATGATTACTGGTTCATTAGGAATGCTACCTTCAGCAAGTAGATCTGGCAAAGGTCCTTCATTATATGAACCAATTCACGGTTCAGCACCAGATATCGCTGGACAAAATAAGGCTAACCCAATTGCAATATTAAGGTCAGTGGCGATGATGCTTCGCGATTTTAACTTAGTTGATGAAGCTAACTCGATTGAAAACGCGATTGTTAATTCAATAAATAATGGCTATTTAACTGGTGACCTAGGTGGTAAAAGTTCAACGATTGAATTTACAGAGCAAGTAGTAAAGGAATTACAATTTCAAACAGTTGGGGGTAGTATTTGATGAAACAAACATTGTTTGATAAACTTTGGCAAAATCATGTTGTAACAGGTGAAGTGGGTAAACCCCAGCTTTTGTATATCGATTTACACTTAGTCCATGAAGTAACTTCTCCCCAAGCTTTCGAAGGATTGAGATTATCCAATCGAAAAGTAAGAAGACCAGAATTAACATTTGCGACGATGGATCATAATGTACCAACACAAAATCAATTAGTCATCACTGACTTAATTGCTAAACAACAAATGGATACGTTAAGAAATAATTGTCAGCAGTTCAATATTCCTTTAGCAGATATTACGGATGAAGACCAAGGCATTGTCCACGTAATTGGACCAGAACTTGGGTTAACTCAGCCAGGAAAAACAATTGTCTGTGGAGATAGTCATACATCTACCCACGGTGCTTTTGGTGCTTTAGCATTTGGGATTGGAACAAGTGAAGTTGAACATGTTTTAGCAACACAAACTTTATGGCAAGTTAAGCCGAAATCGATGGGTGTAAAACTTGAAGGTAAGCTTCCAAAAGGCGTATATGCTAAAGATATCATTCTTCATTTACTAGCAACTTATGGTGTATCAATGGGAACTGGATTTGTCATTGAGTTTTATGGTGAAGCAATTACAAATATGTCAATGGAAGAGCGTATGACTTTATGTAATATGGCGATTGAGGGAGGAGCAAAAGCAGGATTAGTTGCTCCTGATCAAAAAACATTCGATTATCTAAAAGGGCG
This sequence comes from Bacillus sp. AFS053548, assembly GCF_002575105.1. NCBI lineage: Bacteria > Bacillati > Bacillota > Bacilli > Caryophanales > Bacillaceae > Bacillus > Bacillus sp. AFS053548. Next base: position 24,263 of record NZ_NUHI01000003.1, read on the forward strand.
AAAATATACAGTAAATTCATATGATGAAAAATTAGTAGAATGGAAGAAATTATATACTGAAGAGGGAGCGACATTTGATAAAACAATCGAAGTGGATGTAGCTACCCTAGCACCTTACGTAACTTGGGGAACAAATCCTGGAATGGGCGTAAGAATTGATGAAGCCCTTCCAAAAGCCAAGGATGAGAACTACGAACGAGCTTATGAATATATGGGATTAAAGCCAGAAATCACACCTAATGAGATTCCAGTTCAACATGTATTTATCGGTTCATGTACAAATTCTAGATTGTCAGATTTAGAGGAAGCAGCAAATTATCTAAAAGGAAAGAAAGTAAAATCTGATGTGCGTGCATTAGTTGTTCCAGGATCAAAAAAGGTTCGTAATGCAGCGATGGCAAAAGGACTACATAAAGTCTTTATAGAAGCAGGATTTGAATGGAGGGAAGCTGGTTGTTCAATGTGTCTAGCAATGAATCCAGACCAAGTGCCAGCTGGCGAACATTGTGCATCTACTTCAAACCGAAACTTTGAAGGAAGACAAGGTAAAGGAGCAAGAACACATTTAGTAAGTCCGGTAATGGCAGCGGCTGCTGCAGTACATGGTCATTTTATTGATATTCGAAAGGAGCAAGCAAATGAAACCGTTACGTACGCATAAAGGCACAACTGTATCAATTATGTTAGATAATATCGACACAGACCAAATTATTCCAAAACAATATTTAAAGCGAATAGAACGAACTGGCTTTGGAGAATTTTTATTTGATGAATGGCGATATCATGATGATCGCTCACCTAATCAATCTTTTTCATTAAATAATGAGGATCGAAAAAATGCTTCAATCTTAGTAAGTGGAAATAATTTTGGTTGCGGTTCATCTAGAGAACACGCACCTTGGGCGTTAAATGATTATGGATTTACAATTATAATTGCTGGTAGCTTCGCAGATATTTTCTACAATAACTGTATAAAAAATGGGATGCTACCGATTGTCTTAAAAGATGAGATTCGCTCACAATTATCTACATTAAGTGGGAACCAAGAAATTGAAGTGGATTTAGAAAAACAAGTCGTTAAAACGATATTTGGGGACTTTGATTTTGCAATCGATCCTGTTTGGAAAGAAAAGTTACTAAATGGCTTAGATGATATTTCGATTACGATGAAATATGAAATTGACATTGAGAAATATGAAAAATTACACGCATAACTAAAATAGGAAGTGTCTTATAAGTTAACTTACTTATGAGATACTTCTTTTTAATTTCAAGCATGAGGAATACGGAAAATAGATAAGTTGCTCCTTTTTAATGCAAATTTGTCGATAAAATTAACTTAAATAAAAAATAGTTGTTTGAATATTTGGATTATTGTTTAATAAGATTAAATACATTATTAATCTAGAGAGAGGTGATTAAATTGAACCTAAAAATTATTGTAGATAGCTCTTCTGATCTTCCTACTGATCTATTGAAGAAATACGATATTTCAGTTATTCCATTAAGAGTGTATGACCAATTAGAAAAAGAGTATCTTGATGGAGTAAATTTACAATCACATGAGTTAATGCAAAGAATGAAAAATGGAGAGAACTTTACTTCGTCCTTACCTTCTTACGATGCAATTTACCAAACTTTAGTCTCGTGTAGTGCAGAACAAAATTGTGTCTATCTTACTTGTTCTGGTGACTTATCAGGTACGTACAATTTTGCACAATTAGTAAAACTAGATATTTTAGAAAATAATCCAAATGCCTCTATTCATATTATCGATACTAGATCAGTTTCACTAGGAATTTGCGTATTAGTAATGGAGTTAATAGAAGGCTTAAATAATAATGAATCATTTGAGAATCTAATGAAACAATTAAATTACAATATAAATAAGATCCAACATATTTTTACGATAGAAGATCTCCAATATTTAATACGTGGCGGTCGTGTTGGTAAGTTTGCCGGATTTTTAGGTGGCATGCTAAATATAAATCCGATTATGGAAGTAAGCGAAGGAAAATTTAAACCACTTGAAAAGGTACGAGGTCGAAAAAAAGCATTAAATCGCATGCTAGAATTAATGAAGATCCGAAAAGATGAACTTAGTAAAAATGTTGGTGTTGTATATGGGGTAAAAGATGATTCTACCGAACAATTTATTAAACAATTAAAGGAACTAATTGGTAGTGAGCAAATAATAGAAAACTCAGTTGGTTCAGCAGTCGGCGTTCACACTGGTCCTAGTGCAATAGGAATCTTTTTTCTAGCTAATTAAGAAAATTCATTTCGACTCTCAAAGTGGTGAGAGTTTTTTTGTTTAGTAAAACTTTCAAATTAAAAAGTTTATAGATATAATAAAAAGTAGTTTAAAAGTAAATAAGAACAAATTTCTGTTGTTTATAAAGAGACATAATTATTGGTGATAAAACAACTTTTGACAAAGCGAAATGCAAAAATATCAGAAAATTTGTAATTTTTAAGTATAAAAACACTTCTATTTTGAAATCAGTAGATTATTCCTGTGGAAATTAATTTTAGTAGGATAGAAGTTTAAGTTACCATTATTTCAATAGGAAAGAACGTTCGAAAAAATAGAGTGATAATATTCTGTAATTAAGGACTATTGGTGGATTGTCGTTTTTAACAACTGCAAATAAAAACGTCAAAAGTGCAAACAAAATTATCTAATCTGCAAATATAATTGTTAAAATTGCAAACTAATTCATTGAGCTGCAATTAAAATTATCAAATGTACCAATAAAAATATTAAAACTGCAAACAAAATACCCAAAACTGCAAATAAGATGCTCCAATCTGTGTGCAACGTTCAAAATAAGCTTAAAATCAAGAGAATCCTCTATAAAAAGCTTTTAATTAGAACAAAAATAGAAGTACTTTGCTAATAATGTCTAGTTTATTATGAATAACGCTCCACTTTGTTTAAGAACTCAAACCAGGGCATTAAAAGAAATTTCACGTACCGAATTTAATTTGAATAAATAAAAAAACACAAAACTAATCAATAAAGTAAAACAAAAATCTATTAATATCTAAAAACCTGCCCTAAACATCATAAACTATATCACATAAAACCCAGAATCCACCTCCTATTTTCCCCCATAATCTTACCTACCTGATCATTTTACTAAACCGTATTTAACTTTTTTGGTAAAATAAAATTGAGTAAGATTTATTTATCGTCTTTTTACATATATTAATTCTTTTATGAATAGGAGTGATGTAATTGAAAGCTTATATTTTAAGAGACACTAAAGGGCCAGAGTCACTAAAATTGGAAAATGTTGAGATTGGTACTGTTCATCCGAATGAAGTAGTGATTAAGTTAAAGGCAGCATCATTAAATAGACGTGACTTTTTTATAACGCACGGTATGTATCCAGGGATGAAATTAGATGGAATTTTAGGATCTGACGGTGCCGGAGTTATTGAATCAATTGGAGAAGAAGTAACGGGGTTTACTGTAGGTGATGAAGTTATCATGAACCCGAGTTTAAACTGGGGAGATCGTGACGATATCAATTCTGATGAATTCACTGTACTTGGAATGCCCTCAAATGGTACATTTGCTGAATTTATTAAACTACCAGTTGAAAATGTTTATAAAAAACCTGCGTACTTGTCATGGGAAGAGGCTGGAGCAATTCCATTAGCTGCACTTACTGCATTTAGAGCATTAATAACACGTGGTCAATTACAAAAGAATGATACGGTATTGATTCCAGGTATTGGTAGTGGTGTAGCATTATATGCATTACAAATTGCTGTTGCATTCGGGTCAAAAGTACTAGTTACATCTAGTAGCAATGAAAAAATTGAAAAGGCAATTGAAATGGGTGCGACTGCTGGATTTAATTATCGAGAAAATGATTGGTATAAAAAACTTCGTAAAGAATTTGGATTTGTAAACCTTACAATCGATGGAGTTGGTGGAGAATCATTTAATCGATTAATTGATTTGACTGATCAAGGTGGAAGAATCGTATCATTCGGTGCGACAAATGGACCAGTTCCTCAAACAGTATTACCAAAAGTATTCTTTAAAAATATGGACATTAGAGGGACAACGATGGGAAGTCCAAGAGAGTTTGAACAAATGTTAGCATTTTTTGAAGAACATAAAATTAAACCAATTATAGATCAATCATTTGAATTTACGGATGTCCTAAGTGCATTACAACGAATGGGTGAGGGAAATAATTTTGGTAAGATTACAGTGAAAATTGGTTAATTTGTATTATTTTTTGAAGTTTGTCTTCAATCAAAAGAACTGAACTATTCAGTTCTTTTTTTTTTGCTCCTTGATAAATTACAATTAACATCATATGATTATTACAAATGTAATATTTAAAAAATTTAGTATTTTGAGTATTGTAAGCGTTTTAATAAAGTGATTAAATATTTTGGGGGGCTTATTATGAAACATTCTTACTTAACTAGAGAACATGAAATCTTCCGCACGGCTCTTAGAAAGTTCTTACAAAAAGAAGCTGTACCATTCTATGAAGAGTGGGAACAAAACAAAATGATCCCTAGAGAATTCTGGGATAAATTAGGAAATGAAGGATTTTTGTGTCCTTATGTTGACGAAAAATATGGTGGTTTAGGTGTAGACTTTGGCTATTCAGTCATTATTATAGAGGAACTTGAGAAAGTTGGTTCAAGTTTAGTTGGTGTAGCATTACACAATGATATTGTTGTACCTTATTTGACTGCTTATGCAAATGAAGAGCAAAAAATGGAATGGCTGCCTAAGTGTATTTCAGGTGAATATATTAGTGCAGTTGCCATGACTGAACCAGGTGCTGGATCAGATTTAGCAAATATTAAAACAACTGCGGTAAAAGAAGGTGATTACTATATCGTTAACGGTGAGAAAACGTTTATTACGAATGGTATTCATTCAGACCTGATTATCATTGCAGTTAAAACTGATACGACAATTCGACCTGCTCATAAAGGAATAAGCTTGCTAGTTGTCGAAAAAGATACAGTTGGGTTTTCTAGAGGGAAGAAATTGAATAAAGTAGGACTTCATAGCCAAGATACAGCTGAATTAATTTTCCAAGATGCTAAAGTACCTGTAAAGAATTTATTAGGTGAAGAAGGAAAAGGCTTCTATTACTTAATGGAAAAATTACAGCAAGAAAGATTAGTAGTTGCTTTAGAAGCATTAGTTTCAGCTGAAGAAATGCTGAAAGTGACAACTGAGTATGTGAAAAGTAGAAAAGCATTTGGGAAATCAATTGCTGGATTCCAAAATACTCAATTTAAACTTGTAGAATTGGCTACTGAAATTGAAATTGGTCGTACTTTCATTGATGACTTAATCTATAAGCATATGGAAGGCGTAAATGTTGTTAAGCAAGTATCAATGGCAAAATGGTGGATTACAGATTTAGGTAAAAAAGTAGCTTCAGAGTGTCTTCAATTGCATGGTGGATATGGATATATGGAAGAATACGAGATTGCTAGACGTTTCAGAGATATTCAAATCATGTCAATTTATGCAGGGACAAATGAAATCATGAAGACAATTATCGCAAAACAAATGGGATTAAATTAAACCAGACATAAAATTGGAGGATCAAATTGATGAGAGAAGTAGTTATTGTTGATGCTTTAAGAACACCTATTGGTAAAAGAGGCGGCAGCTTTAGCGAAACAAGACCTGATGACTTGGCTGCAATTGTACTAAAGGAATTAGTAAGTCGAAATGAATTTGATCCGAAAGAAATAGATGATGTGATTATGGGCTGTGTTACTCAAATTGGTGAACAGGCTGGTGATATTGGTAGAGTTGCTGCTTTATTAGCAGGTCTACCAATTGAAGTGCCTGGAGTTACAATTGACCGACAATGCGGATCAAGTCAACAATCTGTCCATTTTGCATCACAAGCCATTTTAAGTGGAGATATGGACATTGTCATTGCAGCTGGTGTTGAAAGTATGACACGTGTACCAATGTTTTCGAATTTAAAAGGTTCAAAATGGAATGAAAAACTAACGAATAAATTTGGTGACTTTAACCAAGGAATCTCAGCAGAACGCATAAATGATAAGTGGAATATCAGTCGAAGTGAACAAGATGAATTTGCTTATAATAGCCATCAAAAAGCATTAAAAGCAATGAAACAAGCCTATTTTGAAGACGAAATTGTTGCAGTTTCTGTTAAGAATCAAGAAGGTGAGCTTGTTAAAGTTACGAAAGATGAAGGACCGAGAGAAAACTCTTCTATTGAGAAATTATCTACTTTAAGACCAGCATTTACTGAAAATGGTTCGGTTACTGCTGGAAATGCAAGTCAAATTAGTGATGGAGCAGCAGGATTACTATTAATGAGTAAAGAAAAAGCTCATCAATTAGGATTTAAGCCAAAGTTTCGAATTATTGGGAGAACGGTAGTAGGATCGGATCCTCAATTAATGTTAACAGGGCCAATTCAAGCAACTCAAAAAGTTCTACATAAATGTGGTTTAACAATCGATCAAATCGATTTGTTTGAAATAAATGAGGCATTTGCCACAGTTCCTTTAGCATGGCAAAAAGAATTAAATGTACCATTTGAAAAATTAAATATATTCGGTGGAGCGATCGCGTTAGGCCACCCACTTGGTGCAAGTGGTGCGAGGGTTATGGTTACTTTGTGTAATGCTTTAGAGAAAACAGGCGGTCGTTTCGGATTACAAGCGATCTGTGAAGGCCATGGTATGGCAAATGCAACGATTATTGAGAGATTAAATTAATAACCAACAACAAACTGGGGGATTTAAAAAATGAATATTCGTGATAGTATAGCAATCGTTACAGGTGGAGCATCAGGTCTAGGTGCAGGTACAGTTAGAATGATCGTAGAAAATGGTGGGAAAGCTGCTATTTTCGATTTAAATGAAGAAAGAGTTGCTAGCTTAATTTCTGAATTGGGTGAAGACAATGTTTGTTTTGAAAAAACAGATGTATCTTCAGAAGAGAGTGTAAAAAATTCAATCAGTAATGTTTTAACAAAATATGGTTCATTCAATACAGTAGTAAACTGTGCAGGTATTGTTTTAGCTGAAAAAGTAATTAAAAGAGACGGAATTCATTCATTAGAATCTTTCCAAAAAATCATTAATGTAAACTTAGTTGGTACATTTAACGTTATTCGTTTAGCAGCTGAACAAATGATTAACAATGAACCAAATGAATTTGGTGAAAGAGGTGTTATTATTAACACCGCTTCAGTAGCAGCATTTGATGGCCAAATGGGGCAAGCAGCTTACGGTGCATCAAAAAGTGCAGTAGCTGGAATGACATTACCAATTGCTAGGGATTTATCAAGATACGGCATCAGAGTGATGAGTATTGCTCCTGGAATATTTGAAACGCCAATGTTTGATGTATTACCAGAAAAAGCTAGAGAATCATTAGGAAATATGGTTCCATTCCCATCACGTCTTGGTAAGCCATCAGAATACGCACACTTAGCGAAAAGCATTGTTGAAAATCCAATGTTAAATGGTGAAGTAATCCGTTTAGACGGTGCAATTCGAATGCAGCCAAAATAAGAATGACTTCAAAGGCAGGAAGAGCAGGTTAACTTGTTCTCCTGCTTTTTTTTGCTTTCAAAGGCAATTCACTGAAAGAAGCAATGCTCTAATTTGGAGTGAAATTTGTATTGGAAGGTATGAAATCTAAGTGGAAAGATTTAATAAAAAATATCTCTGAAGAAGCTGAATTTAATGAGCCAGCAACTCAAAAACAGATAGAAGAAATTCAAGTTAAATTCAATCTTGAACTACCGAACGAACTAATCATATTGAATAACGCATAAGATAGTTGGAATTTATAACTAAGTAGATCTAGTGGAGGAAATTCGATTGTTAAAATATTTGAGATTAATATTTAGTTTGATAAGCCTAATATTGATTATTCATGGCTTAATAACTAAAAACTTTGCATTAGCGCCCTATATGCAATTTTTTTTAGGAGCAACGTTCTTGTTGGCAAGTATTTCTGATTTTCAACTAAAACGAATAAGATTTACTATTATTAATTTTATAGTATCTATGTTTTTGTTCTTAGCATCACTCCAAGGATTCTTATATAACTAACGCAATATATTAGTTGAACTACCTAAACCTGTTTTGGTAGCTTTAGGTAGTTCAATAAAATGCAGTATAGTTGAATTAGGATAATTGAAAATTCTGTTGATAAAGGCAGAAATCCCCCACATTACAAGTACCGATTACATTGTTATCTTAATACAAGTAGAGTTTAGTACCTGTTTTAAATTTTATAGAGGTGATAAATCTTGATTAATTGGAAAGCTGCATTGATTTCACTGATTGTGCTTTTAATCAGTATGGGGTTGGATTGATTTTAAAGAAGAAAACTAAAGGTAAATGGATTAAATTGGATTCTTAAAATGTAATATTTATGTAACCAAAGATCGCTGTTTATTTATCTAACCCAGAGAGTTAGATTTACAACGTGATCGACTAACTAGCGAGATAATACAATAAAAATAATAGTTTAAATGGTTTTTGAATACTCAAAACATAGATTTTTATATAATTAAGGAGAATTTATGAAAAAACGATATTATTTAGGATTAATTCTAACATTTTGCTTTTTTATGTCAGCATGTTCAATGAGTGTCACTAATAAAACAGCTCAACCAAAAGGATTAGACGTTTTACAAACAAAAGAAATTAAGAATTGGGATATTAAATTAATACCAAGTTTAGATCATAATAAATGGGTTTATGATACGTCGATTACATATTTGGGTGAAAAAAAATACTTCATTTAACTGTATCGGATTACGCTAATACTGAAGTAGGATATGAGAATGTAAAACCCAATTCACCTCTCAAATCCTTTGGAAGTTATGATTATGAAGGAAGTGTTTATTCTAGAAAAAAATCTCATTTATCTTTTACTTTAAAATGGAGTGAGGGTAACAATAAAGTATACTCTGGAGTGGCAAAATTTATAGTGAATCCTAAAAATTAGTATTGAAGTTTAAAGTACTTCAATTAACACATGGAATAGTTCAGCAAAAATTTTATTTAATTAAATATACGGAATTTCCCAAATTACAAAATCTTTAGGTTGATATAATTATCTAAAAAATATTTAAAGGGGCAATAACAAACCTCAAAGAATTACCATATTACAATTGGTTTGGGAAACCAAATGCAGTTTTCGGCTATACAGAGACAGGGCATTATACTGGTTTAGTACAAGATGTTATTTTTAATTTCTTAACTTTTTATTTAGCATTTTATATGTTTATTAAAATTATAAACAAAGTGAGAAATGCTTGAATTAAAAACACAACTATCTAATCGAACCTTCAATTAAAAAGAAAAACTTAATTTTATTAACACGCGGAGGAATTAAGGAAATTGAAACATCTGAACAAACAACCCAAAGAGAAGCAATTGAAGAATTAGGAGTCTTTTTTATGTTTATTTAGAAAAACGACTCATAAGAGTCGTTTTTAAAATTACTTCTTATTATAAAAAAGCTCTGGTTTTCCACAATTGGGGCACTCATATAAATAATGTTCTTGAATTTCGTCACTAATATTTGAATTTTCTTCTTTAATGGAAACGTTTGAATTACAGTTTGGACAATTAATGCTTGTTTTAGATGATTTTTTTTCTAAATTCTCCATCCTCATTCATCCTTTCTTTGCATTTCTCTGATAAATCCTTTATATTCTACCCATTAAATTATAAATTTTATTAAATAAATTAAACCTGTTTTGGCAGTTTAATAAACATTGATAAGAAAAGAAAAAAATGAATAGATAGAATGATTTTTTGAAATCGTATACAATATAGTTAGCCACAAATATTGATTAACTTAATAAATATTGGAATCAAGAGAGGCGGTATTGAAATGGAAACTTCTAAAAAAGTAACAGTAAAAGCAACTATTAAAGCATCAATTGAAAAAGTATGGGAATTTTGGACAGAACCTGAACATATTAAAAAATGGAACAGTGCTTCAGACGACTGGCACACACCTATTGCAGAAAATGACTTACGTGTTGGTGGAGAATTCCGTTCAAGAATGGAAGCAAAAGATGGTAGTTTTGGTTTCGACTTTGGTGGGATTTATGATGAAGTAAAAAAATATGAGGTTATTGCATATACTCTAGGTGATGGAAGAAAGGTTAATATCACATTTAGTGGTAAAGGAAGCGAAACGGAAGTAATTGAAACATTCGATCCTGAAACAACTAATCCTGTTGAGTTTGAACAACAAGGATGGCAAGCAATTTTAGATAACTTTAAAAAATATGCTGAGCAAACAAACAAATAAATAGATATACAGAGAATGATGATTTTGAATCATTCTCTTTTTTTTGACTTATTAGGCTTATATTTACATCATCAAAAGCATTCAATAGTTGTAGAACTGAGCTACAATATGTGGCTTTTTTATTGTGATATCTGAAATTCTATGTAAAAAAGCAAAAATCCCCCAAATTACAAAGTTAGAAATATTAGATACAATAAACTTAGAATTAATAGAAAATCTTATTTAACAAAAGTATGCTTTAGTTAAAAAATGAAATTAATCATCTATCGCTGTATTAGGAGTGTTTGAATGAGGATTTGTAATCAATGTAAAACTGAAATGATAGAAAATTGTAATATAAACATTGATAGTTTTAATGGTTTTGAAATTAAGATAAGCCAAAAGGGAAAAAGATTTTTTAACAATATTTCTGTAAGCCCTAAAGCAGCTGTTTGTCCAAATTGTGGACTTGTCGCATTATATATTGACGAATTTAATAAATTTAGAAAGTAAAATTTTAGTGAGACTTATCAGCGAAATGGAGATTAAATAAATGAAGTATTATTCAAAAGACTGGTACAACAAAATGCAAGTATATGGTTTCTTGTTGTCCTTTCCAGAAACAAAAGAAGAATGGGATGAATCTATTAAGAATTTTGAATCATATGGAAGAGATTATATTAAAATCCGTAAAAAAGACTTAGAAATTTTAAAAAATGATTTGCTAAACTTTCTTCCTGAGCCGTTCCATCAATATATTAATGATGGAACAGTGAATACATCGTATCCATCAGACAAACTTAGAAATATGATTAATAATTGGAAGGACGAATACAACCAGCAAATGAAGGATCTGGATAAAGAGTATCTATCAAACTATAACTCGAGTAAAGATTTACTTCCATTAAACATTGTAAAATTAAATGAGATTTCTTTACATGATTCAAATGTAAAATCTATTGAATATCCTACAAATGATACATTTGTTATCAATCTAGATTGCGAAGGCGGATTTAATGATTTTTCTGAAATCAAACTCACTTTTTTGGGAGTTAAAGAAAAATAATTATGCCTGAGAATATTAAAGGTGGTTTTTGGCTTTACGATGAAGTTTATCCAACAAAATCAGGCTTCGAACTTAATGTCCTATTTGACATCCCGCTTATAGAATTTAAGATTGTAGCTGAAGATATAGTAGTCGAAGGAAAGAATCTTTAGAAAAAAATGGTAAAATCGTAGTACAGAAAATATGTAATAAAACATATAAAGAAAGTTCTTATTGAAATAACGCAATACAATAATTAAATTTAATAAAACGACTTTCAAAATACTCAATTAAATAGGGAGAAAAATTTTGATTTTTGATATATTATTTTTTGTATTTTTTATATTTGCATCTTTTTATTGTTATAGAAAGTACATATTAATTGGTAATGGAATGAACTATTTTATTGGTTCAAATTCATTTATAGCAGGTTTTGGGATTATAAAAGACAATATTCCTAATGAAAAGAAATGGGTTTTTCATATCATAACGGTAATAATAGGTCTATCGATTTTTGCATTAGTTGAATTTTTAAGGAAAAAACAAAGGGTAAAGATCATTAGCTAGGTTTTTTATTGTGGGGAGTAAACCACACGGTAACATGGAATAACTTGTTGAGGAAAAAGAGGGGAATCAACAATGAATAAATTAAAGTCTATAGTCGCATACGAATGGAAAAGTATAGGAGCTATTTTATTATTTTCCTTTGTGATTGTTTCAATATGGTCAGAACATCATTACGATTATTACTTTTGGTTGCTAATAATCTCGTTAGTTATTTATATATTTAGAACAGTATTCAAGATTTTAGTAATATATAAAAGTACAGATCTTTAAGGAATACATATGCATAATTAGAAGGGCTACTTTATGGTAGCCCTTTTAATTGTCTCGACCTAGTTAATGCTTGAAAACAAAGGGTCGATATTCACTTTCCATGGAGAGATAGGTGACGTTCTCACCAAGGTAAAAGAAAGATTGGTCCTTAACCGACCTTTATTTTTTATAAAAAGAGTAACCTCAACTGGGATTTCAGTTTCTAAAGAGGATGGCCCTAACACCTTTGTTTGTGGCAAAGTCCACTGTATAGCTTCAATTTTTTCTATTTTCTTAAGCTCTTTTTTAATATTTTTTTGATTACTTATGGCAATATTTTTAACCAAGCCTTTATCTCTGTTTTTAATCGTTACGAATAATACATTTAGCAGTTGAGATGGTGGAAGGTTATTCATATATTCATTTATCTTCCCAGCAGCTTTAAGGATCATCACATGATGGGAAAAGTCTGCTTTACCTGTCCGATGTGTCGTGCTTCCCATAAAATGAATGCAAAAATGACCACAGAAACCGTTTGGAAGCGAACCTGCACCATGTGGCATTCCGTGCATGGAAGCAGGAATTAGGTTATCATCAGCTAAAATTAATACAGCCCTTCTTCGCCAACTCCAGTTCCCGTCGTATATTTCCTTCATTATCCTTGTATCTTCTCTTGTTAAAGGCTGCACATCTGCATGCCTACTACCAGCTCTTCTTTGTACATTAAAGCTCTTGCCGCTTTCCACATCGATTACAGTGAACAACGAGTATTTTGGGATTATTTTGTTAACAGCTTCCCAATCCTGAATTTCTATTTGAAAGCTAATTGGGGTGAGTACTGGTTTGTCTGTCTTAGCGTAAGTAAAATCTGCAAAGCAAATTAATGAAAGAGACAAGATTACAATAAAAATAACTTTTTTCACAGCTAAAAATCAACTCCGATGTTTAGTAATTGATAACATCTATTTTGTGTTATTTTTTAGAAAAAAAAGCTAATAAAAATTTGGAAATAAAAGAGGATTAGTTTTTTAGGGCTTTACTCATACTTCACTAGATACTTATTATTAAATTCTTATTGAACTAACGAATACTTAGTTGCACAACTTGAACGACTTAAGTCGATTTTTTTTGGAACAAAAAATCAGTTAAGGTGAATAACAAACATAATTGAACTAACAAATAAATATCTTAAGGTAGATATGGGATTAAATGTAAAATTGATCTTTTCCGACATTTTTATATCCCCTAAGTAGAATTGACAGAGCAACATGCATAATATATTATAAGTGAGTAACTCACTCACTAACTAAAAGATATTAGAAAGGAAAAACTCTAAATGACAAAATCCAATATTTTACCCAATATCTTTTTTCGTAAATTTAATCAAAGAAAAAATGAAAAGAAGTTAGAAATTAATACTGAATATATGATCAATGAAGAAAAGTATGTAACGATTGGAGGGATTGATCAATGGATTTCAATCCGAGGAGAAGATAGAAGAAACCCTGTTCTTTTATTGATTCATGGTGGTCCTGCCTCAACTTATACTATTTTTAGTTCTTTAATACGTCCTTGGGAAAAGCATTTTACCATTGTTCAATGGGATCAGCGCGGTGCAGGAAAAACGTTTAAAAGGAATGGGAAAGAAGGCTGTGGTAAAATTACATTACACCAGTTGGCAGAAGATGGAATTGAATTAAGTAATCTTATTTGTAATGATCTTGAGAAAGATAAAATTATATTGGTTGGAAGTTCCGTCGGTAGTCTTATAGCTACATTAATGATTAAGGAAAAGCCAAATCTTTTTTACGCGTATGTAGGGACTGATCAAAACTGTTTTGATTATGAAAATATTGCATACCAATTGGCTATTGATTCCTTGTCTGATGCAGGGAATACGAGGGGACTGAGGAAATTTAAAGAACTAGGACCAGATCAAACGAAATGGACATTAAAAGATTTTGATAAAAGAAATCAGATCTTAGTAAAATCTATAAAAAATGTTCCTAATATGGTAATGGATCTTATTTTACCTTCAATGCTTTCATCACCACGACATAATATTAACGATTTATTCGATATTTTTAAAGGGATGAAATTTTCGGGTGAACAATTGTTTAACGAACTAAAGAATTTTAACTATGGACGATTAGGAACAGTATTTTCAATACCTTTCTTTATTTTTCAAGGAGACAATGATATTATTACCCCTACCAAAAATGCAGAACGATTTTTAAAAGAAATCGAAGCACCATTAAAAGAGTTTATTTATATAAATAACGCTGGTCATTTAGCTTGCTTTGCTAGACCTGAGCAGTTTTTAGAAGAATTAATAAATAGAGTAAGACCATTAGCAATTAATAATTAAGTAAGAATATATAAATTGGAGTGAGTAAGTTGTTACCAAAAGATCATAATCAACAAACTGATAGAAGGGTGCTTATAAAACAATCTGCATTGAAAATATTTGCATTGAATGGTTATAAAAATACGAAAACAAGTGTAATTGCAACTGAAGCAAATGTTAGTGAAGGTTTAATTTTTCGCCATTTTCAATCAAAGGCAGAGTTGTTTTTTCAAATTATTGAAGGTTTAATGATTGAGTCTCAAAGTGAGCTAAGTTCATTGCAGTTTTTCCAAGGAACTCCTTACCAACTATTAGAATTATTAACTGAAAAAATGTTAGACAAAAATCATAAGTATGCATTTATGATGATCCAACAAGCGAGGAAAAACACCGAAGTACCAGAAAAAGTGACTGAATTATTATCAAAATATTCACCTGATTATTTAATTGATTTACTAATTCCTATTTTTATAAGAGGACAAGAAAGTGGTGAATTCTTAAAAGAAGATCCACGTAAAATATTAGTTTGGTATTTCAATGTGATAAATAGTTTAACGATTCAAGATTTAGTTGATAGTAAATTTGGTTTACCAGCTGCTGATTTTTTGATGAAAATGTTAAAGGCTTAATTGGTGAAATAAAAATTCTCAGTATTATGAGTTGTTAAAGGTTGTCTAATTAGACAGCCCTTTTATTTAGTCCAAAAATCAACTTTTTAATTAAACAGTTCCTAAATGAAAAAAAATTCCATAATTAAAATAAATATGGATATTTAAGTCATTTTATTCAAAAAATACTCTTATGCCAGACTATGTAAGAGGAATCTATGAAAAAAATAATAAAATTCATTTTTAAAACTTTAGTACTCCTATTTTCACTATTGGTCATATTATTTGCTTTAAATGAGATTGAAATGGAGAAAGCTCAAAAAAAGAATATTTTTACTGAAAAGCCAATAACTTATCCAATGGGACATAGTGATTTGTCGATTTATACGAACGGAAGGAAGTTAAATAACCAATTATTTCATGATATTCGGAATGCAAAAAAGGAAGTTCATATCTACTTTTTTTCAGTTTCGAATGACCGTGTTTCACATGAATTTTTAGATGTCTTAAAAAAGAAGAGTGATGAAGGAATTCCAGTTTATTATGCTGTTGATCGTCTTGGTGGAATTTTATTAGAACGGAAAGAAAGAAAATCTTTAATCGATCATGGAGTACATTTTACCTATTTTAATAAACCGCAATTATCCTATTTTTTTGCATCGATAAATAACAGAAATCATCGTCGAATGACGATTATTGATGGGGAAATTGGCTATATTGGTGGGTTTAATATAGGTAAAAAGTATATAGATGAAAAAAAAGGATTAAAACCGTGGGAAGATGTTCAGCTTAGATTAGTAGGTAGCGGTGTTGAAGGCTTAGAAAAACAATTTGTACATGATTGGAGAAAAAATTCAGACCAAAAAATTACTCAAATGGAGATCAGTAAAAAAATTGGGCGAAGCCAGCATCAATTTGTTTCTTATACTAAAATAGGAATTGAACAAGAATATAGTAAATTGTTTAAACAAGCAAAACATTCCATAACAATTTATTCTCCATACTTTATACCGAATAATAAAGTGATTTGGGATTCATTATTAGATGCAGCAAATAGAGGAATTGAAGTAAAAATACTATATTCTCATAAGTCAGATGCACTTCTAGTACAACAAGCAGCATTTCCATATATAAAGCAAGCTTGGAAAAATAATATAAAAGTATATGGGTTTAAAAAAGGTATTTTTCACGGTAAAGTAATTAAAATTGATGATCAAGTTCTTATGATTGGCACTACAAATTTTGATTCCAGGTCATTTCATTTAACGGATGAATTGAATTGTTATATTTACGATCAACAATTTATCAAACAGGTAGAACCAGAATTAGCCGATGTATTTAATCATGCTTTTGAAATTACGCCTACTTATATTAAAAATTTACCTTTTAAAGAAAAAATAAAAGAAAAAATAGCGAAAGTATTTGAGTTTTATTTATAGGGTAAAAACTAGTTGTACTTTATTTTTATTTAAAGAATACAATGAAAAAATAATGAAAGATTAATCAAGAAAATTGGTTAATCTTTTTTTATTTTCAAATATTTATAAAAATACAATTGATTTTATATTTATTCATAATTATAATGAAGAATATAATTTTATAAAAGGGGATATTAATATGAAAGTCGGTATTATGGGGGCAACCGGATATGGTGGTCTTGAACTCGTAAGATTACTATCAATGCATCCGGAAATAAGCGGTATGAATTTTTATTCAACATCAGATTATACGGAAGATTTGTCTACGTATTATCCACATTTAACTACTAGTACTAATGGGTCAATAAAAAAGTGGAATAAAAATAAATCTGTTTCAGAAAATGATATTTTATTTTTTGCTACACCACATGGAGTTAGCAGTGAATTAATGGAAGAAATCGATTTTTCGAAAACAAAACTGATTGATCTATCTGGAGATTTTCGATTAAAAAAAGAAGAAACATACCAAAAATGGTATAAACATACACATCCTTGTTTTTCAAAAACGAATCAATTTACATACGGCCTATCTGAACTTAATCGAGAAGCGATTAAACAATCCAATAATATTGCTAATCCAGGATGTTATCCAACTGCAACACTACTCGGAGTCGCGCCGTTATTAAAGGCAGGAATTGTAGCGAAAAATTCAATTATAGTAGATGCTAAATCTGGAATTTCTGGAGCTGGTAAAACGGCTAATCAAACGACTCAATTTATGAATCGAAATGAAAATTTAACAGCCTATAAAATTACTGAACATCAACATATACCTGAAATTGAACAATTTATTGGAACAATTGATTCAACACAGGATTTTATAACGTTTACACCGCATTTAGTTCCAATGACAAGAGGGATTTTGTCAACAATTTATGCTACGTCAGCTCGTGAAATTAGTAACGAAGAATTAAGAGAAATCTATAACCAAAGTTATGAAGATTCCTATTTTGTGAGAGTACGAGACGGAGTACCTTCTACAAAAGATGTTTATGGTTCAAATTTTTGTGATTTATACGCTACTTACGACAAACGTACAAATCGAATTACAATCGTTTCTGTCATTGATAATCTTGTTAAGGGAGCGGCCGGGCAGGCAATTCAAAATATGAATTTAATGTTAGGTTTGTCAGATGAAACAGGTTTACAATTTACACCAATATTTCCATAAGGAGAGATAAAAGTTGATAACAAAAGAAAAGAATATAAAAAAAATAAATGGAACAATTACATCACCAAATGGTTTTTACGCTAGTGGAGTTCATGCTGGACTACGTTATAAACGTAAAGATTTAGGATTAATTTATTCTGAAAAGCCAGCATCAGTTGCGGCAGTTTATACATTAAATTTATTTCCAGCAGCACCAATTGCAATAACAAAAAAGAGTATTGCATATAGTAATAAGCTTCAAGCAGTTTTAGTAAATAGTGGTTGTGCAAATGCATGTACAGGTAAAAAAGGAGAAGAGGATGCCTATTTAATGAGATCATGGTGTGCTGAGCATCTTAATTTACCTGAACATTTAGTCGCAATCGCATCGACTGGTGTAATCGGTGAATATTTAAAAATGGATCGATTAAAAAGTGGCATCGACAAATTAACGCTTGGTAATAAGTCGGAAGATGGAGGAGATTTCGGTCACGCAATCTTAACGACAGATACTGTTATAAAAACTACTTGTTATGAAGTATTGATTGACGGAAAGGTCGTAACGATTGCTGGGTCTGCTAAAGGTTCTGGAATGATTCATCCAAATATGGCAACTATGCTTGGTTTTGTGACAACTGACGCTACGATTAGTTCTGGTCAGTTACAAAGTTTACTAAAAGAAGTGACAGATAAGACATTTAACCAAATTACAGTTGATGGAGATACTTCAACAAATGATATGGTTTTAGTAATGGCAAATGGAGCAGTTGAACATGAGGAATTAACTGAAAGTCATCCAGATTGGGCTAATTTTGTAGCTGCATTTCAATTAGTTTGTGAAGACTTGGCTAAAAAGATTGCTAGAGATGGTGAAGGGGCAACTAAGTTAATTGAAGTAAATGTAAATGGAGCTTCAAGCCAAAAAAATGCAAATCAAATTGCTAAAACGATCGTCGGATCAAATTTAGTAAAAACAGCTGTTTATGGAGAAGACGCTAACTGGGGAAGAATTATTGGTGCCATTGGATATAGCGGGGTCGAAGGTAATTTTAATCAAATCGATATTTCCATTAATGGTGTAACAGTATTATTTGGTAGCAAACCAGTTGAATTTAATGAAGAAGAGGCTAAAATTGCTTTGAAAAATGAGATTATTTATATTGATGTCCATTTACACGAAGGAGATGCACTTGGTACTGCATGGGGCTGCGATTTAACTTATGATTATGTGAAAATAAATGCAAGCTATCGCACATAAGGGGGAATTAAACATTGGAAACAGTAGTTATTAAACTTGGTGGTAGTTTAATCCATAACTTATCAATTACATTCTTTGAAAATATTAATCAATTAAAAATGAGTGGTAAAAAAGTCATCCTTGTACATGGAGGGGGACCACTTATAAATAACTTATTATTAAAGTTTTCAATTCCAGTTGAAATGGAAGACGGCATTCGTAAGACTTCATCGGAAGTTTTAGAAATTGTAGAATATGTCCTAAATGGAAAAATCAATAAAGATTTAACGATTATTTGTAATCAATATAATATTAAAGCTATTGGTCTATCAGGGTGTGATCATCTATTACTAGAAGCTTCACTTTATAATCAGGGAAAATTAGGTTGGGTTGGAGAAATTGAGGATGTAAATACGAATCTATTAAATTTACTTCTTGATAATGATTATGTACCTGTTATTTCACCTGTTGGGGTGGATAAAATTGGCCAAAAATATAATATTAATGCAGATGAAGCAGCAAAAAGTATTGCAAAGGCAATGAATGCGGAATTACTCTGCTTTATCACAAATACAAGTGGTGTTTTAGATCTAGAACAAAAATTGATTGAAAAGATTACGCCTAGTGAAGTTGATAAATTAATCGATGAAAAAACAATTTATGGTGGAATGATTCCTAAAGTTACGAGTGCCTTAAATGCATTAAATGTAGTAAATTCAGTGGCAATTGTTGGTGAGAATTTCTTAAATGAAAATGGAACGATTAACGGTACAGTATTTACAAAAGGAGTTGTGTTAAGTGAGTAATTTATTCCCAACTTATAATAAAAAAAATATTAATTTTCAAAACGGAAAAGGTACTTATCTATATGATGACGAAAATAACAAGTACCTAGATTTTTTAAGTGGAATTGCTGTTTGTAACTTAGGTCATTGTCATCCAAAAGTTGTAAATGCATTAAAAGAGCAAGTAGAATCGATTTGGCACGTATCAAATTTATTTACAATAAAAAAACAAGAAGAGCTAGCTAAAGTTTTAGTAAAAAGCTTTAAGGATGGATTAGTATTTTTTTGTAATAGTGGTACAGAAGCGAATGAGGCAGCTATAAAATTAGCTAGAAAACATTCAGGTAAATCTCATATAATCAGTTTTAAACAAAGCTTTCATGGACGTACATTTGGATCAATGGCTGCTACAGGTCAGTCTAAAATCCATGAAGGATATGGTGAAATGTTAAGTGGTTTTACATATGTACCATATAATGATTTGAATGCTTTACAAAATGAAGTTAATGAAAATACTGGAGCAATTATTTTGGAGGTAATCCAAGGTGAAGGTGGTGTAGTTGTTGGTAATAATGATTTTTTTGAAGGGGTTCAAGCTCTTTGTGAAAAACATGAATTATTACTCATTGTTGATGAAGTACAAACCGGAGTGGGCAGAACAGGAACAATGTTTGCCTATGAACAAACTCCACTGAATCCAGATATTATTACGCTAGCAAAAGGTTTAGGAAATGGTTTTCCAGTTGGGGCAATGCTCGGTAAGAAAAAGCTAGCTAATACATTCTCGTTAGGAGCGCATGGTTCAACTTTTGGAGGAAATTATTTAGCAATGGCGGCTGCTTATGAAACAATCAATATTATTAATGATTTGCAATTTTTAAAAAGTGTAAAAGATAAAGGACAGTATTTAGTTGATAAATTAGCTGAAATAAAAGAAGAGTTTCCGCAAATAGTAGAAATACGCGGTAAAGGGTTAATGGTTGGTATCGAGTTAAATCTATCTGTGGATCAACTCGTGGAGCAATTTTTAAAGAATGGTTTAATCGTTGGTACTGCAGGACCTAATGTATTAAGATTATTACCACCGATCAATTTATCATACGAAGAAATAGATGAAGCAATCCAAATAATGAAACAAGTTCTTTCTTCTTATTTTTTAGATAGCCAAGTTAAATGAGGGATAGTATATTTTGACTAGAAGGCATTCATGGACATATTCCATGATGCCTTTTTATTATTTAGGTCTTTCTGCTTGATTCGTAAAAATAGATTGAAAGTTGAGTTTATTTTTTAGATAATGGAATAATCACTTTTATTGGGGGTGGAGCTAGGCTATGTATCATATTCGTGTAAGAGCATGTGCTTTAATAGTTGAAAATGATTCAGTTTTATTAATTCAATTTACAGATGAAGACGGAATTCACTATAATTTACCAGCTGGCGGTACCGAACCTGGTGAGACAATTATTGAGGCTGTAAAAAGAGAAGCATTTGAAGAAGCCGGTGTAGAAGTTGAGGTTGGCGAACTAGTATTTGTTTCAGAAAATGCACCTCATTTGACCGGTCATAGAATACATGGATTAAGTTTAATGTTCCGCTGCCATATTAAAGAAGACTCAATTCCTAAGATGCCACCAAATCCAGATCCAAATCAAACTGGCGTAAAGTGGATACCGATTAATGAATTAGACAATATCATCTTATATCCAAATATTAAAGATCAAATTATTCAATATGCAAAAGGTATGTATCAAAAAAATCGATTAATTGAAGAGGACAAATTAAAAGAACAACTAATATGATTATTCTCATCTTCTTACATTTAATGTGAGTTGAGTCCCTCCATGTGATATTTTAAAAAAGTGAGGGACTTAATTTTTCTACTTTTATAAAAAGCATTTTACTTCAGTTTAACTCTACATTTATTCTTTATAAAAAAGGATGATTAAATGATAACCCTTCCAGATCAGTTTATAAAAACGATTAAAGATATCCATAAAGAAAAAGGAGAAATTTGGCTTAGAAATTTTGATGACTTGTGTAATAGATGTGAAATTCGATGGAATATGAAAATATTATCTCCATTTGAATTATCATATAATTTTGTAGCGCCAATTTTAATTGATGGTCAAAAAAACGCAGTTATTAAACTAGCAGTCCCTAATGAGGAATTTAATAGTGAGGTTGAAGCTTTAAAAGAGTTTAAAAATAATGAATTCGTTAAAGTCATTGATTCAGATCTTTATGAAGGAATCCTAATTTTAGAACAACTATTGCCTGGTGATACTCTTGCTACGATTGAAAATGAACAAGAGGCAATGGGGATTGCCGTCAAAGTGATGAAAAATTTATGGAAAGCTGCGCCTAAATCCACTAAAATACCATCCATATTAAGTAGAGAAAAAAGCTTAAGTCGAATCGTTGAAAAATTTCCTAATGGCTTAGGCCCTGTATCAAAAGAAATGCTAATAGATGCTTTTGATATTTTCAAAGAAATGAATCGTACACAATCTACAAAATACTTACTTCACGGAGACTTACATCATTATAATATATTAAAATCAGGAGAAAACTCATGGAAAGTGATTGATCCAAAAGGATTAATAGGCGAAAGAGAATATGACATTATCCAGTTTCTTTTGAACAACTTAGAGGGGAAAGATATTTCTACGACTCTAGAAAATCGAATTAATCTACTAGTAAAAGAATTGAATCTAAATAAAGAAAGAGTACTACTGTGGGGTTATTCACATGCTGTGTTATCAACATGTTGGAGTTTAGAAGATGAAGGTACTTATAATGAATATTTTTTTCAAGCTATAAATGTTTTTAAAGATTTACATACAAAATTTTATTAGTTTTTTATTGGCTGAAATATTAGGATCTGTTAGAGTAGATTTTTGATTTTCTTATACAGCTATGTGGCAGTTTAGTTACAAAAGAATATTTTTGTGTCAAAAAAAGCGAAATTACCCCAAATTACAGTAGTAGTTCTTTACTGTATAATCATCTTTGTGGGAGTAACTGGAAATTTGAAACAAAAATATAAATAGGAGTACATAGTATGAAAAATAAAAAACGATATTTCTCTCTTTTTATAGTAATAGTTGTTGTATCTTCAATTCTATTATATAAGCACCAAACTAATGCTGAAACTGTAAAGGTAAAAATAGGGCAATCAAATCAGTTCACGAAGGACGAAATAAAGGCAGCAGTAAGTACTGTAAAGGAAAAGTTCAAAGGTTATAAAGGGTGCACATTGACGGATCTATGGTACTCAGAAAAAGATTCTCTTGCTATCACCAAAGATTATATGAATTATGGTGGAGGCTATGAAACAGTTGTAGGCAATAAAAATGTAATTGTTTTGCTATCAAACTTTAAAGTCGATTCTTCCGGTGGTGATGGAAGTTGGAAGCCCAATTCAACTCAGACTAGATATACTTGGACTTTAATAAGAAATAATGAAAAGGGTAAATGGAGAGTTGAACAAGCGGAAGATAATTATACTGATGCTGATCATGTAAAAGTAAGAATAGGTTTATCTAAAAAGTTAACGAAGGACGATATAATCACTGCGTTTGAAACCGTCAAGAAAGAATTCAATAAGGTTGATACTAACAAAGGATGCTCAATTACAGAACTACACTATTCAGAGTTTCAAGCGATCGATGCAGATACAATTCAAGCTTATATGGAAGATGAAAATGCCATTGTTGTCTTTTCTACCATTAAAACCGCTCCTACAGTTGTAGGGGGTTGGGATGCAAATAAAACGATGGATAATTTTGGTTGGACGCTGGTTAGAGATAGTAAAAATGGAAAATGGAGAGTTAAAGATGCGGGATATGCATTAGATATAAATTTATTCTTTTTAACTAGTGCAGTGCTTTAGTTTAACAGAAACGGCTACTTATGTAGTCTTTTTTATTGCACAAAATGGCCGTATATTTGCATATGGATTGTCTGGTTTATAAGAAAAAAGGCGAAATCCCCCAAATCACAATTACTCACTGTGTTGATATAATTGTTGGAAATATGAATCAGATTGAGGTAGGAGGAAAGTTTTGAAATCAAGAAAAATACTAGCCGATGTTAATCTATTTCTTGCTATAATTAGTTTGACGTTTTACATAATTAGCCTAATAACTATTACTAAAATTTCAATGTTATTCTTGCCAGTAATGTCTCTGACAATTATTCTTGGAGGAATAATTACTATAAAGATTGTAAAACCAAAATTCATAGGCTATCTTACATTGTTTACTGGTGTCCTCTTATTGGTATTGTCATTAAATTCTTTAATACGACACTATTAGGAATAAGAAATGATGAAAAGCATTAAAACTATGAAAATTCTAGGTGTATTCTTTATAGTATGTGGGCTACTCTTAACATGTTTTGTTTCTTTTTACTTTAGACATCAATCCTCTAGTATTGGATTGTTAACAACTTTTTTAGGTGTATATTTTATTAAAAGGTATAAATTAGCCAAAGAAATAGCTAAAAAAGAAATATTCTTAGTTATTATCGTTTACATATCAGTAATATTAATTGAAGTATTTTTACTAAATTGGGCTTTGGTTTAGTAATTAAATAGGATCCACTTATAGAACTAATACATGGATAGTTGTACCCCGCTATAGAACGGATATTTAAAAGAAATGGTGGTTAAATTATGGGTAAAAATTTCCATAAAAAAAGTTTAAGTGAATTTTTTGATTCTGGTGTAGGTTTAGATTTCTATATCAAATCAAGGTATTCTGGAAATCATATAAAGTTTAGAGAAGAATTACAGGGTTTTCTTTGCACAAGTGAGAAATATTGGCAAAGATATAAAGCAAATGGCCCAAGAGAGAAGTTTGATTTACTTATAGGTTTAGATCAATACGTTGACAAAGATTTTTCCATACAAGAGATAATCGAGTTAATAAACATTTGTAAAGGTTTATCGGAAAAATACAATTCTGATAAAATAGATGACCAAAAAGTAAGATACTTTTCAATGAAGTTGAAGGAGTTATGTGAAGAAGCACTCCAGGGAAATAATTTAGTCGAAGCACTAGGAGATTAAGATAATTGTTAACCATATTCAACTAAAGCAATGCATTAGTTGCAGATCAAGAGTTACTTTGGTGACTCTTTTTTATTGCACAAAATGGCTGTTTAGTACAATAAGGAATGTTTGATTTTATATGAAAAAATGTGAAATTCCCCCAAATCAAAAAGCATATTTTGTTGGTATAATTGGGCAAGAGTTATACTTTAATAAAACTAACTTAAAGGAGTACAAATGAAAAAAAGCTACCGTCGCTGGTAGCTAGAACTTAAACATAACCCAAAAATCGATTAAACTATATTCTTTGTTAATTATCTATTCGAATAAGTAGCAAGACCTCGTCCAATTAGATTTGCAGAAACAGGTTGTTTCCCGATTTCCCTTGCCCAAATTGATAATTGTCCTATATGGTGAATTTCATGAGCGATGGTATGTCTAATGATTTCACCCCAAGTATCCGTCACATTTCTTCCATCTGGTAAGGTATGGTAAAATAAACGATTTTCCATTTCATTATCCCAGCTGTCTACAAAATTTTTCACTTCAATATGAAATTCTGCGTCCAATTCTCGAACTTTATCTAAGCTTTTATAATCATTAAAACTCTCCTGAAAATCAGATTTGCCTTGTAAAACACGTATCCAGCTCCACTCTACATCAACTATATGAAAAAGAGTATGTAAAATACTTCCCACTCCACCAGTTCGGGTCAACAGTAGTTCTTCTTCACTTAACTCTTCACACCACCTATACCATTCTTGTCTTACCGACCAATTATATCTAAAAAACATTTGCAATTAAAACTCCTCCTAATATAGAAAATTAAGCTACTAAAATAATTTCATTTTTATGAAGTTGCTTTTAATAGTTAACGCATAGTAAAATTTATTTTTTATATACAAAACTCGGGTTATTTAAATCATTATTTTTAATGATTACATCAGCAGTGAGTTGGGGTGAGTGTTCTTCCAAATAGAGTTTCGAAGCTGCATGATACCTTTTAATAAACATTTCTTCGGCTTTTTCATAGCTTCCAAATGCTCGTTCTTCGCGGATTGCTCCTCTTTTTCTTGCTATATTAAAATCGGTATCTACGAATATTTTAAAATCGTACAGGTTACATAAATCCCTTTTAAATAAAAATGTTCCATCTATAATAAAAATCATATCATTTGTTGCAACTTTTAAATCTGAATTAACATACTCATCCTTTAGTAAGTCGAAGGAGGTTGTTTGATATTGCAGGTTGCCATTTGGCCCTAAAGGTATTAAAAGTTTTTGCTTAAAAGACTCGTAATCATGGGCAGCCTCATAATAGCCTAAAGCAGATTCCTTCCCGTGTTTGTAACGAATTTCTCTCGGGTTATGAAAATAATCTATACTTGTTCTAATCACTTTCTTTCTCCTGCGTTTAAGTTCTTGTGCGATTTCATTAGCAATTGTTGTCTTACCAGATGCCGTGATTCCACTAACTCCTACTCGAATTGGATGATCCGTTTTTAAGCACAATATTTTATTTACCAAATCAGAAATTAATTTGCTCCTTAACATAAATCTCCTTTTTAGCGAAACTTTTTAATTTGGTCCATTAATATTATTCGAATTAGTAGGAATAGTTGTATTTTTCCCAATTTCTTCATTAAATGTTTGAATATCACTTTTAGTTGGAGTGCCAGTTCCAAACTTCTTTTCCATAAAAAAACCAAATGCAATCATAATAATAACAAATCCCAATATTATATATCCAAACAATGTCGTATACCTCCTGTCATTTTTAATTGTTATATAGACAAAACTCAAATTTACACAAAATGTATGTATAATAAAAATTCGTTTTAGTTCTATCTTAAGATATTCCATTTTTTGCCATAAAATTCCTCTTCCTTTTTGAACTAAAATTCCACTTAGCTCTAACAACGGCTTAGCCCTGCACTATTCAACGCTCGAGATAAATGGAAAACAGTCACGAATACCAAGAGAGTATTAATAATTAAAATAAAAGAACCTATCTTGAAAGAATTATTTTCAAAATAGGTTCTTTTTCTCTTATTTTCCTAAAACATGTTCAATTAAACTAAAACTCCAAAATCCAAGTAAAGCTAAACTACTTGCTAGAATGATATAGGCAATAAAAATTTGCCATTTTTTACGATTACTAGAAACATAGTAAGTTTCTAATGTATCTTGTTGTTTCAGTAAAGGTGCAATCCTTTTATGCTTAATTTCTTGAATCTTTTCATCAATATAAGTTCTCCAGTCTAAGTCTGGTTCATGTAAACGTGCTCGAACGGAACGGATTAGATAGTTTAATTCAAGACGTTCCTTATGAATTTCTAATTCTAATTTCTTATGATCCTCAAAAAATGGGAAAAAGAAACGTTTTACAATCGTTCGATCAGAATAGACATTAAAAATCCCAAATTGAAATTGTTTAATAGTATGTTCGTATAGTTTTATTTTTTCCTTAATTACCTTTAACTGGTAAGCTTCTCGAATTCGTTTAATGAATGTAGTAATACCTAAAATAATAATATAAAATGCGATAAAGTTAGGTTGATAAAATAAGTACACTAGCATCATCATAATACCGATAAACCAAAAAATTGGAGGTAATACACTTAAAATTCTCCCTCCATCTAGAGGAGAAATCGGAATTAAATTAAACAAATTAAGTATACAGCCTAAAGCAATTACTAATCCGAAAAATTCATTATGTGTGTAGTGATAGAGAGGAATTGCTGGTAGAACTGAAATTAAGCCTAAAAACGGACCGCCAAAAGCTACATAAGATTCAGTTACAGCATCTTTTGGCATTTCTTTAAGTGAAATAACCGCTCCAACAAAAGGAATAAAAAATGCTGGTGAAGTTGGTAGGCCCTTTTGTTTTGCAGCAATTAAATGCCCGCCTTCATGACAAATTAATAAGTAAACAAGTGCGAAAGCAAAATACCATCCAAAAGTAAATCCGTATACAAATAAATACAAGATCATGCTTAAAAAAGATAAAAATTTTGCAGCTTTTAATAGAGGTAAAAGTAGCTTTAATTTTGTACCTATTAGTGCGACTACAATACCGATTCTTGTTAACGATTTTTTCGTTTTATTATTGATCATTGGTTGTGCCATTCATTTTCACCTTCTCGCTAATTATGATATGATTATGAGTATAAAAATTATATCATTAAAGATTATTTGTTTGATAGAATAATAAAGAAATAGGGACTAAAGTCTGCCCTTTTACTGAGATAAAAAGAAGAAGCTTAAGATGAAAATAACAAAATAGATGAGTGTAAGTAAATGTTAGAAAGTTATCTTTCTAACTTTTGCGTTTTTCTAGAATATTTTATTATATGAAATTAACTAAGGATTGATAAAGTAATGAATATATATGGGATGATTAAAGAAGTAGCAGATAATAAAGGTAAAAATATAGCTTATCGATACGATGGAAGCAAAATGAATTATGATGAACTCATTTCATCGTGTGAAAATATAGCACATCTATTAGTTGAAAATAAGATTGAAAAGGGAGATAAAATAGCGATTTTATTAGGGAATTCTCCTGAGTTTGTACAAACCTATTTAGCAATCTTAAGAATAGGTGCAATCGTCATTCCATTAAATCCAGCTTTTACGGAAAGTGAACTCAGCTATATTTTAAAAGACTCTTCTGCAAAACTTGTTATTTCAACTAGTGAACAGGAGAAAAAACTAAAAAGTGTTAAAAATCAGTGTCCTACATTATTAAATATTATTTTAATTGATGAAATACAACCGACCGTAAAAATAAAAAATCAATTAGAAGAAATTGAAACTCTACAAAATGATACAGCTGTTATTCTATATACATCAGGAACAACCGGTAACCCTAAAGGTGCAATGTTGTCTCATTTTAATTTAATTGAAAATGCAAATGATTTTTCCAAGTTAATCGAATTAAGCGAAAATGATCAAATGATCTCCGTCCTTCCAATGTTTCATTCATTTTGCTTAACGTTATGTGTGAATATGATTTTGTTAAATGGAGCATCAACAATCATCATTCCTAAATTTAACCCAGTTGAATTAGTTGAGGTAATTAAAAAAGAAAAAGCTACTTTAATTGCGGCAGTACCGACGATTTATAATTATTTATATCAATTAAATAGTGCGACAGCAAACGATTTTAGTAGTTTGAGAGCATGTATTTCAGGCGGGGCATCTATACCAATCGAATTATTACAGTCAATTCAAGAAAAATACAATGTTTTAATTGTAGAAGGCTATGGACTATCTGAAACAGCTCCGGTTCTTACTTTCAATCCATATCGAGGAATTTGTAAACCAGGATCAGTTGGTCTTGATCTACCTAGTGTTAAGACAAGAATAGTAAATGAAAATGGCGAAGAAGTTCCAACTGGTGAAGTAGGGGAAGTTGTTGCGATTGGACCGAATGTGATGAGTGGTTATTTAAATAATATAGAAGAAACTGAAAAGGCATTTTTTAACGGTTGGTTTAAAACTGGTGATCTCGGTAAAAAAGATGAAGATGGATATTTATTTTTATTAGATCGAAAAAAAGATGTTATTATAACGAACGGATATAATGTTTACCCTAGAGAAATAGAAGAGAGACTTTATCAACATCCTACAGTTATTGAAGCAGCGGTAGTCGGAAAACCTAATCAATTAATAGGTGAAAGCGTGTGTGCTTATTTAGTCGTTTCAAATGATTCACTTTTAGAATGTGAGATCATCGATTTTTGTAAAAAAGCACTTGTTTATTATAAAGTTCCTAAGGAAATTAATTTTGTAAAAGAACTTCCTAAAAATAGTACTGGGAAAATACTAAAAAGAAATCTTAAGTAATTTTGGAGACCAATCATTTGAATGGTCTTTTTTTTGCAATTTAGGGCATTCTCCTGTACAAAACTAGTAAAAGTCTTCTTACATCACTACTAAACTATTGTAATAACTTCTTTTTTTTGTAAGATTATCAGTCATAATCTCTTCTGCTATTGAAGTAGAGGATTCTTTATCCTTGCTTAGAGTTTGAATGTTATATAGTTAATCAACTATTTGTTTTATGTTAACTATCATAAATGGACAAAACAAAATGGGCCATTTTCTAAAGTGAAAAAATTGAGATATTTATTATTCCTTCTCCTATTTTGTTTTTATCATGTTATAAACATAATTACTATTTCTTTTATCAACTAAATGATTTGAATGTTAAAAAAAACAAATGTAAATCTAGCAAATTATTAAAATTGGGTTAAAGGAAACGGTAACAAATAATCGAATTACTTAATTAATATTTATTGAATTTGAGTAAGGGATGTTTAAAAGAAATACGTATTCAAGGTGACTTAGTAACCGCCACATCGTTTTTCAAGGTAGTACCATATCATGAAGACTGTTATGCAAGGTTGGAAAAACTGGTACAAAGGTTACTAATATTATAGTAGTCCGGAATATTATTAAAAAATAAAATAAAAACGGATAAGGAGAGAAATAAGGGGATGTCCTCCTATTTCGTTCTATAAATATATGAAAAAAACAAACGTGCTTTTTGCTTCATCTCTTTTACTTTTATCTCTAACAGCTTGTGAAAATCACGAAGTACTTAAGACAAAAGCAACAACAGTAAAAAACGCACAAAATCAATCGGTATCCCAAAACGTTGAAGAAAATAACTATTTACAATTAGAAACAAAAGATTTAGAGAAGAAAAATTCTTCTACATTTATAGAAAGCAGTAGCAACTATATAATTGAAGCAATTACTTATCAATCAATACAAAACAAAATCGAAATCGATATCAACTTAACAGAACCAAAATCTTTTATGAAGAACATCATCATCTCTGGTATCCTAATGCAAAATGCATATCAATATCTTCATACTTCTGATTTGTTGGTTTCGAATGTTTTAATTAAGGATTCGTTTTCTGATAAAGAAACCACTAAACAATATACGATATCTCCTAAAATTGAATCTCCAGCTGGAATTTCAACTGGTAGAAGTTTTAATCTTTTGCCTGATATCAAATTTGAAGAAGCGGCAGCAAACATAAAAGAAGTCTATTTGAAAATCAGTTGGGTTGATAAGGATAATAAGAATCATACTGAATACATAAAAACAAATATCATTAATAAAAGACCAGAATGAAGTGTGCCTTTGATAACCTTATATCTATCTATAGTATACTGATAGGTTTGTTAATCGATAAATGGAGAAAATGGAAAGATAACGAAGAAGGTGATGCAACGATTAATTGTTCTGCAAGATTTTCAATTAAGAATCTACCACTAAAACAACAAACTTATGAACTCGTCGTTAAAGTACCAGGTCATTTTGATAGACATACAAAAGTTGACGATTTAATTGATCTTTACGAAGGTCAAGAAGTCGGAAGGCTGAAGTATATCTTCTACAGAACAGCAAGAGCTGGAGACGTAAATCAAGATAATGTAATTGATATCTAGATGCGATCTATATTCAAACATACTGGGGAACAAATAAACGAAATGCAGATATAAATTATGATGGAATAGTTGATGCAAAAGATATTGAGTACGTAAAAAATAACTATTTATTACTAAACCCAGATGTTACGATTCAGAAAAAACCAGTAACAAAATACAAAGGACAGAAATTGGAAGATGTTCTTCAAGAGTTAGGTCTTAATTCATATTAATTCAGGATTCCCACCAGACTAGTTCTGGTGTTTTTTTGTGAAATTGTATGAATTAACTCGTAAGTGGTTTATGGGTATATATATAAGTGTAAAAAGTTGAAGTCAGCATACTCATAAGAGGTTCATGAGTAAGTAAAAAGGCTAAAAATAATAAATACCTTACCTAAGAGTGGATTTATTTGTACAAATTAATAATTAGCACAATTTTCCTAATTTAATTAATGATTTATTAACGAAATACTTAAAAATTATCAAATCCTTCTATATTCCCCCAATTACATCATACAATTTTTAAGATGTTTTTAATAAAATTCCAAATAATCTTAAAAATATTAAATAATTCCACAGTTAAACGTCGATAAAATAAGTTAAAGGTCATATTCTTGCAAAGTTGAAAAATGTTAAAATCCCCCAATTTACTATGAATCTATGTTTATATAAAATCTTACAAAAGAGGGGAGGAGGTAATTTAAGAGTTCTATTTAAGGTAGAACGTTGAAGAGGTTAATAAACGTATAATACATAAACTTAAATTCATATTTTCTGAGGAGGACTAACATTGAAAATGAAAGTTGTTTCCGCTGTCTTAGCAACAGCGATGGTAGCCGAATTATTTGCTACTACAATGAAGCCAGTTCATGTAGTACAAGCATCTACTCAAACTAAGGTTGATCAAGCATTACAACAAATGACGCCAGAACAACGAAGAGCGATTCAAAATTTGACGCAATCAACGACAACAGGACTTCAAATGTCACCTGAAACCGATTTGTCAACAGAAAAAGAGATTTCTGTAATCGTTGAGTTTAAAAATAAACCTTCAAAAACAGCGGTATTAATCGAAAAAATGAATGGTAAAGACCTGACTCAAGATGAGGCCGACGAATTGGTCGAAAAAGACCATGCTACATTTATTCAAGACTTAGAATCTTTAAAGATAAAAGGTAAAATTGATCGAACTTATGGGCAAGTGTTTAATGGTGTATCTTTGAGTCTGCCTGCTAATGAAGTTAAGAACTTATTGGAATCAAAAGCTGTAAAAAGTGTTTGGGAAAACCAAACAATTCAATTAGATAGTACGACTGAGACAGAAGCACAAGGAACTTCAGCTTACACTGGTAAGGACCCTCAAGAAATTATGGGTGTAGACAAGCTACACAAGGAAGGTATTACAGGTAAAGGAGTTAAAATTGGCATCTTAGATACGGGAATGGACTATAATCACCCTGATTTAAAGGATGCTTTTAAAGGTGGATACGATTTTGTAGATGATGATAATGATCCAATGGAAACTACTTATGATGATTGGATTAATGCTGGGAAACCTGAAAATGGAGGACGGGCTTATTATACGGATCATGGGACACATGTGTCCGGAATTATTGCTGGTCAGCAGAAAAATGATGCGATGTACTCAAAGCTGGGCGTAGCACCAGATGCAGAATTGCATGTATATCGTGTTTTAGGTCCTTATTCAACAGGTTCGGAAGAGAATATTATTGCAGGGGTTGAACAGGCTGTAAAAGATAAAATGGATATTATCAATATGTCCCTTGGTAATACATATAATAGTCCTTTATCACCTATTTCTGTTGCGGTTAATAATGCAGTGATATCTGGAGTAACTGCTATATTAGCTGCTGGAAATAGTGGAGGAGCTATGTATACTATAGGTTCTCCAGCTGCTTCTCCATTGGCAATTACAGTTGGTTCCACAAACACCGAAGTTGCGCTTCCAGGTTTTGTAGGAACATTTAATTCTGCCAACAAACAAACAACTGCTGAAATTCGTTATTGTACAACTGGATTTGGAATTGAATCTAGACTACTAAAAGGTCAAACAATTGATGTGGTTGATGCGAATTTTGGTACATTGGCTGATTTCGCAAAAATTAATGTCAAAGACAAAATCGCTTTCGTTTCAACGGGAGGAGGTATACAAGTTAGTCAAATGGTAGCCAATGCAAAAATAAATGGAGCTAAAGCTATATTCATCTTTGACAAATATGGTTCTGGATATATTAGTGATAGACTGACTGAAATACCTGAATATATTCCAACTCAAATTATGTCAGGTCAACAAGGAAAAGAAGTGAAGGAACTATTAAAAACAGGGCCCGTTTCATTTACATTTAATGAAATAAAAGAAAAATATATGGCTACTGATGATACGATATCCTCTTTCAGTTCACGTGGACCGACCTTAAATACTTACGATATCAAGCCAGAAATCCTTGCACCAGGTGGTACAATCATGTCTACTGTGTCAGATCATTACCGAGGAAAAGACTATCTAGGAAACTATCAATATGCTTACGAAAAGTTGTCTGGCACTTCAATGGCTACGCCGCATGTTGTAGGAATTGCTGCTTTAATGCTGCAAGCTAATCCTAAACTTTCTCCAGAGGATGTAAAAAGTACTTTAATGAATACTGCCGATGCAATTACTGGAAATCTTAGCGTGTACGAAGCAGGGGCAGGTCGAGTAGACGCATATGAAGCTGTTCATGCTACCTCCACTTTTGAAGTACAAGATGACACAATTACCTTGAACGTAAACGACAAAGAAAGAAAAATTAAAGAAATTACAGGAGCATTGAGCTTTGGTTCACATTATGCAAGTGATAATGAGATCACTGCAACGAAAGAAATTGATATAAAAAATAATAGCAAACAAGAACAAATCTATGATGTAAAAGTAAGCTATCAGACAACAAGAATGTCCAATGACGCAGTTTCAAATGGTGTAGTATTAGAAACAGCTCCTTCTATAACATTGAAACCAGGAGGGAAAGAAAGCGTAACAGCACAAATTAAAATCCCTACTTCTGCGGTAAATGGTGGATACGAGGGCTATGTTGCTTTTACAAATAGAAATAACCCAGATGATACTTATCAAATTCCATTTGGCATCCGAAAAGTAAAAGAAGGTGTCGGTAATATCAATATTGCCAATAATATGACAACAATCCAAGGAAATGGAAGTACAACTTATCTAGGAGGGAATTTTTCATTAAATTCTTTTATGAAATCGATTGATTTGTTTTTAGAAAATGCAAAAACTGGAGAAGACCTTGGATTTGTAGGGAATTATGACGGGGCGATGATTGGAGAAAATACGCCTACAACCTTTAGCTTTAGTGGAAATTATTATCCGTTTACTGATAATAAAAAGGACCCAATTTCCTATGAAACTAAAATGGCAGAACCGGGTTCATATAAACTTAAATTTGTGTTTACGGATTATCAAGGAAAAGAAACGATTGTAGAAAAACCGTTTATTATTGATAATGAGATGCCGACAATTGAAACAGAATTGCAAGATGGAATTGTTGAAATTGATCCTACTTCACCAAAAATACAAATCAATGGTAAGGTATTTGATAAGCAAATCGAAGACGCAGTAGCACTAGGATTCGATGTAAAACAAGGCAATAATCGATTAAATTATCGTATTGGGAGCACACCTTACCCACAGACGTATACTGTTGATCCAATGGGGAATTTCAACTTTACAACAAACTTCCAGGTCAACCAGCAAGTCATGCCTGTAACTTTATATAGTCAAGACAGATCGGGACTTTCTTCAATACAAAAGGAATTCATGTTTGTTAAAAAAGGAATAAACTATATTTCTACTGTTCCTGATAAAAAACAAGTCAAAACAGGTGATACAATCATTTTTACAACAAAAGCAAATAACTCATCAAACTGGAAAGAAGCAAAATGGAATTATCAATTTAACAAAGATTATCTTGCGATTGAATCAGTTGAAGTTTCGGATGAATTGAAAGATAAGGTTTCATTGGTAACAACAGAAACTAGTACTGGTATGACAGTTTCCCTTAAATCACTTTCAGGAGAAATTCCATCATTTGCAACACTACCATTATTACAGGTAAAGGCTAAAGTGAAGGAAGATAAATTCATAGATACATATACTAACATGTCAGTAACAAATCCTATTTACACAGCTGAAAATGGCACAAATACAACATCCGTTTCAGTACATCCTTCTTTTAAAATATTGCCTAAATACTCCCAATTGACAGGATATATGAACGGGGAAGGGGTCTATTACCGAGATGGATATGGACAACTACTTACTACGTATGTTGATTATCCGTCATTAGGTGCTAAAGTAAATGTAATCGACCAATATGGAAACACATATGAAGGGAAAGTATCAAAGGATGCAAAGTTTACCATAGATGGATTACCTTCTGATCGTAAAGAATTAACTTTACGATTTGACGTTCCAGGTCATTTTACATTAGAAAAAAAATTCACAATTGGCCGTGAAGACGGCATTGGAGAGCTACAAATGATTTCATTCAAACCTGCAAATGCTGGCGATGTTAATAAAGACAATTTAGTCGATATTGATGACGCAGTTTACTTGAGAGATCATTGGAAAACATCGGATCGAAATGGAGATATCAACTTTGACGGAATTGTTGATATGAAAGATATGAATTATATTGTAAATAATTATCTAAAAGAAAATCCTACTGTAAAAGCTGAAAAAACGCCTAAACAAAATGCGAATGGTAAAACGTTAACCGAGATTATCAGTACATTAAACTGATTTTATCATTATCCGACAGAAGACTCGTTCCTAAGGTTACGTGAAGGTTTGATAACACCAGTAATAGGTGGGAGATGAATGACGGTTGGCGTTAGCCAAAATGCTTTCTTCTTTTGCTACTATTCTCTACAATAGATAATGTAAATTCCGTAGAAAAAGAATGAATTCAAGTGTAGTGCTTGTTGCGTAAATAGAACTCGTCTGGTGGTTGTCATTCGCCTGAAGCATTCAAGAGTCGCAAATAGAACAACTGTAATACCCCTCAGTAAAAAACAGGCTGAGTACGTTTCACCTAGCGCTAGGTGATACCAAACCGTAGGAACTACGGGGTTAGCTTGGTAAATAAAAGTAACCTCTGCTGGTAAAGAATCACTAGTAAGTATGCTTTGTTCCCAAGAATCTCCCACTTCAAACAACCTGTAAGGGTGTTAAGTGGTGAGTAGTTCAAGAGAATATGACTAGATTAATCTAATTTCTTAAAGCAAATCTATGAAGCTATACTTCAAAAAGGAGTATAGCTTTTTTTTTGGTAATGATTTTAATAAAAAATATATGTATTTTGTAATAAATTCCTACAAATCCCACAATTTTTAGCTGAAAAAATCTTACAAAAAACAACAAAAACCATCTTTTTGTGATTTTTTACCTTTTTATTTTCATAAAGAAGCCAATATGAAAATAATTAAAAGACTATTCCGACTTTACTTAATAGATTAGGATAAAAGGTTAATGTTCTACTTTTGAAATCTACTAAATTTTAGAGATGATCATCGCGAAATATAACAAGATTTATTGGGAATAAATGTAATTTTTGTAGAAAATTGAAGATTAATATCAACTGAAATTCCCCCAATACACTTTAAGAATTTGTCTGATTATAATGATAATTGTAAGATTTTTCAGAAAAGTACAAAAAAGGGGAGTGCAGATGATGAATCATAAAAACAAAAAAATTGTCAAAGTAATGACTGCTGGAGTAATCACCTCTAGTTTATTTTCAGCAAGTTTAATTTCAGGCCACAAAACTTTCGCAGTGACAAACTCTACGGATTCTAATGCTAGTATTAAGGATATCGATAGTTATATTAAAAATATATCCAATGCAGATAGAGAAATGATTCACAGCATGCAGGAAAATAATAATGCTGAAGGGTTAAAGATCTCACCTGATGTAGATTTAAATGTAGATACACCTTTAAATGTAATTGTTCAGTTTAAACAAGCTCCATCAGAAATTGATTTTAAAATCAATCAAAAGAGCGGCCTTAATGCTTCCATTCAGGAGTCAAAAGATAAAGTAGAGGAATCTCATAAAAAATTCAAAGAACAATTAAATGGAAATGCAAAATTAAAATCGATTGGTATAAATAGAGAATACAAGAGCATCTTCAACGGCGTTGCAATGACACTACCTGCTAATGAAGTAAAAGAACTTTTAACATTAGATACGGTTAATGCTGTTTATGAAGATCGAGAAATTACGGTAGAACCATTCGTAGAACAAAATGGTGAGCCGACAAACAATGCTTCGATTAAATTAAATAATATGGAACAAATCGGTGCTGAGAAACTTCACAAAGAAGGTATCACTGGTAAAGGTATTAAAGTAGGTGTCATTGATACAGGTATCGATTATACTCATCCTGATATAAAAGATGTGTATAAGGGAGGATATGATTTAGTAAATAACGACTCAGATCCTATGGAATCAACTTATGATGATTGGAAAAAATCTGGACAACCTGAATTAAATCCAACTTCTGGTGAACCGTGGTATACGGCTCATGGAACACATGTATCTGGTATTATCGCTGGAACGGGTAAAAATAAGTCTGATTTCGCCATAACAGGTGTAGCCCCAGAAGTAGAACTTTATGGTTATAAAGTTCTAGGACCATATGGTACTGGATCTTCAAATACGATTCTTGCAGGAATTGAAAAAGCTGTAGAAGATAAGATGGATGTTATTAACCTATCATTAGGGGCACCTGTTGCCAATCCACTTGATCCGTTGGCAGTTGCGATCAATAATGCTACTCTAGCTGGTACTGTATGTGTTCTTGCAGCTGGGAATGCTGGACCTAACCAGTATACGATTGGTAGCCCAGCTTCATCTGCACTTGGTATTACAGTTGGCGCAAGCAGTTCTCCTATTTCGGTCCAAACTAGTAATGCAGTCGCAACATCAGCAACTGAAACAGCTAAATTGGATAATATGAGAATGATGGGTTCAGATTATACTAATCTAAATACATTGAAGGGATTAAACCTTCCAATTGTTTATGTAGGTAAAGGTCAAGTTGCAGATTACAATGGTAAAAATGTTAAAGACAAGATTGTACTGATGGAGCGTGGCGATTTAACTTTAAATGTAAAAATTAAGAATGCAAAGGCAAATGGCGCCAAGGCTGTAATCATGTTCAATAATATCGATGGTGAAACGTATATTCCTTATTATTTCGGAAACAATTTTGACTTTATCCCAACCTTTAGTATTCCAAATGATCAAGGTAAAAACCTTGTCAATATGTTAACTAAAGGAAATGTAAACGTAATGATGAATGATTTTGGATCTTTTGATACTGATGGAGATAAATTGGCTGACTTTAGTTCAAAAGGACCAGCAAGAAGATATTATGACATAAAGCCTGAGGTTACCGCACCAGGAGTAGCAGTATTTTCTTCAATCCCAGCTTATTACAATGGAGTAGCGCATAAGGAAGACTATGAACATGCATATGCGAGATTTGATGGTACTTCGATGGCTGCACCACATGTAACCGGTTCTGCTGCATTAATTTTACAAGCTCATCCTGACTACACTCCTGAGCAAGTTAAGTTAGCATTAATGAATTCAGCAGATGCTTTAAATGGATCATACAGTGTTTTTGAAGAAGGATCAGGAAGAATTGATGCAGATGAAGCAGTACATTCTTCTATTCAAATTGGTGTGAAGGATGAAGCACCAACGCTTGATGAAAATGGAAATAAAATGATGATTCAAGAGACGGCTGGCGATTTAAGCTACGGTGCTATTGTATCAACAGATGAGGATTATACAGACAAAAAGACAATTGAACTGACAAACAACTCAGATAAAGATAAGGTATTTGACGTAAAAGTTCAATATAATAACGTTAGCAGTTACGATAAGGACGCAGTAAAAAATGGTATTTCTTTAGCTGTACCAACTGAAGTTAGAGCTAAAGTACATGGTATGTCAAAATTCAAACCTATCTTAACAGTTCCAAAAACAGCTGAATTAGGCATTTATGAAGGGTACATTACCTTTACGAATAAAGAAGATCAAAATGAAGTCTATCAAATTCCATTTGGCTTAAATAAAATGGAGCAAGGTATTAAAGATGTTCTATTAACAACAAAAGCTTTTAATACAAGAAGAGATTTACCATTCGCAATCTCTGGAGCTACTGGAATTGCATTCTCACTGAATAGTCGCATGGAAACAGTTGACGTTTTATTAAAGAATGCGGATACTGGTGAAGAATTAGGGATGATTGACTCATTTGACGGCGGATATAATGAAGGTATGACATATGGTTTAGATGGTGGATTTAATGGTCTTTACTTCCCGTTCACAGGGAATCCAGATCAACCAGTTCACGTAACAAGAGCACTTGCTTCTCCAGGAAGATATGAGATTGAAATTGTTGGAACAAACGAAGAAGGAAAAGTATTTAAAAAGTCACAGCAAGTTGTCATTGATAATACACTACCAACGATGAAAATGAATATCCCAGGTGGAGTTTATGAAGTTGATGATGCAGGTCTAAAAATTACTGGTAATATTTCAGATTCAAGTATTGATCAATTTAACAAAAACGGTGATAATACTGACCAATCTAAAAATACAGTTAAAGTAACTGGTGCACAAAACCCTATTGGTAATGTACCACTAGTCGTTGATAGCAATGGAAACTTTGAATACACAAGAAAAATCCAAGCAGAGAAAAATTTCTCAACAATGACTTTATTTGGCCAAGACCTTGCAACAAACGGTATACAAAATCACCCAAGTCAAACATACACTTTGGTTAAAAAAGGACAACCTTACATCAAATTAACAACTGACAAATTTGACGCAAAATACGGTGATACTATTAAAGTAACTTTAAGCGAACATAATATTAAAAACCTAATGGGTGGTGAGTTTACACTTGCTTATCCTAAAGATGTATTTGAATACCAAAGTACAGAAATTAGTAGCGAATATGTTAATGCAGCAAAAGCTTTAGGGTTAACAGCTAACCTAACTGCTCAAGATCAAAAAACCGATACATCTAATAACTGGCTTAAATTAACGACAAGTTTAGATGGCCCTACTCCTTCAACAGGAATTAATTCAAATATGCCAGTGGCTACGATTACTTTAAAAGTTAAAGATAAGCCAAACCTATATACAAAATGGGTTCAACAATTAAGCTTCCAAACTGCTAAAGCGAATATTTTAGGTCAACCACAAATGACAATAAACAATAAATTTGGCCAAGGAGTTAATATTATTCCATCTTATTCAATTCTTGAAGGTGGATTCCTGCCAGATGGATTTATTCCAAGTAATTCTATTTGGTTAGATCCAAAGATGGATTATTCAAAAGTAGGAGCAGAAGTATTCATTATTGGTAGCAAAGATGGAAAACGTTATGACGCAACGATTAACAGTGCTGCTAGATTCTCAGTACCTAATCTGCCATTACTAGATCAATCTTACGAAATCGTCATCAAAATACCAGGACATTTCGAAAGACATGTAAATGTTAATGAAATGGTAGATTCGTACGATGCAATGGATGCAGGAAAATTAAAGTATTTCTACTACGCTACAATGAAAGCTGGAGACGTTAACAATGACAATGTTGTTGATATACTTGACGCAGTCTACATCACTAGCAAACTAAATACAAATGATCGAAATGCAGATATCAACTTCGACGGAAAAGTTGATTTCAAAGATCTTGATTTTGTTAAGAGAAACTATCTAATGCAAAACCCTGACGTATCTGGAAAAATCAAACCAGTTACAAAATATAAA
The DNA here is from genome assembly GCF_002575105.1 of Bacillus sp. AFS053548. Classification (NCBI taxonomy): domain Bacteria; kingdom Bacillati; phylum Bacillota; class Bacilli; order Caryophanales; family Bacillaceae; genus Bacillus; species Bacillus sp. AFS053548. The sequence continues at coordinate 65,420 of NZ_NUHI01000003.1, forward strand.
GGGAAAACGATTGATGATTATATTAAACCATTAGGATAAGTTTTGTAGATTTTGGCCACTAGCTTCTATGCTGGTGGTTTTTTTGTACTCATAAGGCGTTCATGAGTAAGTAAAGCTCCAAAATAAGAAAATAGGTTACTCATAAGGCGATCATGAGTAAGTAAAATAGCGAAAAGATGAAAAATGGTTACTCATAAGGCGATCATGAGTAAGTAAAATAGCAAAAAGATGAAATTTGGTTACTCATAAGGCGTTCATGAGTAAGTAATATAGCAAAAATAAGAAATGTGGTTACTCATAAGGAGTTCATGAGTAAGTAATATAGCAAAAAGATGAAATCTGGTTACTCATAAGGCGTTCATGAGTAAGTAAAATAGCAAAAAAATGAAATCTGGTTACTCATAAAAAGATCATGAGTAAGTAAAATAGCAAAAAGATGAAATATGGTTACTCATAAGGCGTTTATGAGTAAGTAAAATAGCAAAAAGATGAAATCTGGTTACTCATAAGGAGTTCATGAGTAAGTAAAAACGAAAAAATAAGAAATATACTTACTCATAAGGTGCTCATGAGTAAGTAAAAACGCAAAAAAATGAAAAATGGTTACTCATAAGGAGTTCATGAGTAAGTAAAATAGTAAAAAGATGAAAAATGGTTACTCATAAGGAGTTCATGAGTAAGTAAAATAGCAAAAAAATCAAAGATACTAACTCATAAAGGACCATGAGTTAGTAAATAAAGCAAAAATAAGAAAATACTCCACCCATCAAGGATTCAAAAGTAGCTAAAATAAAAAAATGCACTCACAATAATGAGTACAAGCTATAGTCTCTAAACAAAATAACTATATTTTCCATGTCCATTCTTAGTGAAATTTTCACGTAGTACTTTCCAAATTCCTTTTTTTGATTTATAAATTCCACACCAATCATAAACCGCATTAGTTGTAATTTTTCTATCTGGAAAAAGTAATTTAAGTTCGTCAATACTTCTTAATATTCCATTGGGAAGATCTTCTACATAGTCACACGCTTTACAGAGCAGTTTCCAGTTTTTAACTTCGGATCTATACGCATACAGTTTACACAAATGATCCCCTTTTCTAGTTGATCATAGTGATATATTGGATATTGAGAGTATTTTGACTCTGTTTTATGAAGTGATAATAAAGCTTTGGTGAGTTTGAAATGATTAACATTTAATTTGAAATGTTGCATGTTTAATTCATTTATTAGGCGATTTAATTGTGAAGGAAAAATAATGGGTAGGTTCATAGGAGCATGATACAAAAAAAATTCGGGGTTTACAAAAACTAAATAAGGTTTTATTTTAAAATGAATCTTGTGTTCATTTAGTAATTTTCGTAACATGGATTCGGTTCTTTTAAGTTGTTCGTAAGGATTTTTTATTTCGTTTTTTGGGGTTTTATACCATCGATCTCCTTCTATATAATAATCTCCTTCAAAATTTTTTACTTCAAATAAATAGATAGTTTCTCCGTTTATACCAATCGAATCAATTTGAAATTCGGATTTGTTACATTCGAACAATAAATCGTTAAGGAAAAGCCAATTATCTGATAGTTTTGAAGTCCATTCATCAAATTTCTTTTCACCCTTGAACCCTTTTTCTAGATAAGAAAAGTATGCTAAATCCTCATCAGATAGTTTGCTCCTTCCATTTAATATTTGATAAATCATTAGATCATTTGATTCAAATCTTTCTTTTTGATTTTTCATGTTCCACCTCCTTTTAATCTATTTTACATACGTATGAAACTGATTATTTGAAGATTTTTTAATAATTTTATGAATTATGTGTTGTTTAGACTTATTTCACACAAATTTTACACTTTTTTAAGATTTATATGATATAGTTCACTTAATTTCAATTGAAACAATCTTTTATTTTTAGAGTGTGTAGTTTACGAAAGTAGCAAGCATGCTAAGAATAAAGATAAACTAAATAAAATTTTATTACCGAGCGAGTGAAAGAAATGTCAATTAAAATGAGGTTTCTGTTGTCTTATATTGGGGTGATTCTTTTTTCAATCACATTATTATTAGCAGCAGGTTTTTTAATAATTTTTGCAATAACAGGAGACGTAAAGTCAGTAGAAAATCTTTACAAAAAGACCTATGTACAAAAGCCTTTGACTACAGTTGAAGAAAGTGTGTTTCTTGATTTGAAGCTACTTGCTAAACATAATCCTCAGCAGTTACTTAATAAGAAGGAACTTAAAAGTATAGAGCATAAGAATATCTTTATTGTAGTTCGAAATGGAACATATATTGAGTACGCTTCCCCGTCATTAGATAAAAAAGTGTTGGAAAAAGCGCTACCTGGGTTTGAGGAAACGAATATTAATACTCGAGATACGATTAAAATTAATGATTTGTTTTTTACGTATGTGAAATTTGATTTTTATTTTCCCAATCAAAGCCAAGGGAGTATTTTTGTCTTAAAGAAGGCAAGCTCATATGCCGAGGTAATTCGTAATCTTTTTCCAATTTTACTAGGTTTATTGCTTTTTTTATTTATCATAATCATCGGAATGCTAAACTATTTAGTTTCCCGAAGTATTATTAAGCCAATCTCAAAACTTAAAAATGGTGCAGAAAAAATTAAAGTTGGAGATTTGAATTTTGAAATTGATTCAAGCTCAAATGATGAAATCGGTGTATTAAATAAAGCGTTTGAGGAAATGAGAATCAAATTAAAAGAATCGATCAATCTCCAAATACAATATGAGGAAAATCGTAAAGAGCTATTGTCCAATATTTCGCATGATTTGAAAACACCGATTACTTCAATAATTGGATATGTGGAAGGGATAAAAGATGGGGTAGCAAATACTCCAGAGAAAATGGAAAAATATTTATCAACAGTTTACTCTAAAGCAAAGGATATGGATTCATTAATCGATGAATTGTTCTTATTTTCTAAACTGGATTTAAAGAAGGAACCATTTCACTTTGAAAATGTCGAAATGAATAAATATATAGGAAGCTATATAGATGAAATTTATTTGGATTTACTGCAGCAAGGCATCAAAATAGAATTTAGTCAGGCAAATGAATCAATCCATGTTACAGCGGATCGAGAAAAATTAAAAAGAGTGTTGTCAAACTTAGTAAGCAATTGTGTGAAATATATGAACAAAGAAGAAAAGAAAATTTCATTTTCATTAAATGAACAGTTAAATGAAGTAATTGTTGAAGTAACAGATAATGGTCAAGGTATTGATTCTACAGCTTTACCATTTATTTTCGAACGATTTTACCGTGCAGAACAATCAAGAAATTCACAAACTGGAGGTAGTGGTTTAGGACTAGCAATTGCAAAACAAATTGTTGAAGAGCACGGAGGGAAAATCTGGGCAGCTAGCGAGATAGATAAAGGGACAAGTATATTCTTTTCCTTAAAGAAAGGTGAGAGAAATTGAAAGAAATATTACTGATTGAAGATGATATAAGCATTGCAGAATTACAAAGAGATTATTTAGAAATAAATGATTTTCGTGTAGATATTCAACATAATGGCGATGAAGGCCTTCAACATGCACTAAAAGGTAATTATGATTTAATTATATTGGATATTATGCTGCCAGGAAAAAATGGTTTTGAAATTTGTAAAGAAATACGTGCAGTAAAAAATATTCCTATTTTATTTGTATCTGCTAAAAAAGAGGATATTGATAAAATTAGAGGCCTCGGTTTAGGTGCAGACGATTACATTACAAAGCCATTTAGCCCAAGTGAACTAGTTGCAAGAGTAAAGGCACATTTATCCCGATATGAAAGGCTGGCAGGGAACAATACCGTTTCAAAAACAATTTTCGTTCATGGAATATCAATCGATCGTTCAGCTCGTAAAGTTTTTATTAACGAAGTAGAAGTACCATTTACTACTAAAGAATTTGATTTAATGGTATTTTTTGTAATGAACCCGAACCAAGTTTTAAGTAAAGAACAGCTCTATGAAAAGGTTTGGGGCCTCGAATCAGCTGCAGACGTTTCAACTGTAACTGTCCATATTAGTAGACTACGTGAAAAGATAGAAAGAGATCCTGCAAACCCTAAGTTCTTGGAAACAGTTTGGGGAGCGGGATATCGATTTAATGTATAACGAAATTTTTAAACCATCACACTTGTTTGATATCCCACCTGGGTGAGCAGGTGGGATTTACTTCTATAAAAATAGTACAACACATGAATATTAAATGTTGGTTACATTCACTATTGTGGTCGACACTCTTTAGTATATTTGAATTCCAGGTTCAAATGAAATCGATTGATCGGCACCGTTCATCGTGACAGGGACTCCAAAAGGGACACCGTAATTTGGTGAACAATGACCGATAGGAAATCCGCTTAAAACAGTCAATCCAAGCGGGACGATATGATCATTTACAATGTCCGCTATAGTTAGGGAGTTTAGGCGTTTTTTCGGTCCGCAATCATTGAAATTTCCTAGGATAATCCCTTTACATTCCTGAAGCTTATTTGCTAATCGTAATTGATTAATCATGCGATCAATACGGTAGGGTTCTTCTTGAATGTCTTCAATAAATAAAATCTTTCCTTTTGTATCCACTTCATAGGGTGTACCGATAGTGCTTGTTAAAACTGTTAGATTGCCACCGGTCATCGGGGCAGTGACAGAATGTGAAAATGCAGGGTATGTATCTACTTCAGAAGCGGTGAAGGTGAGACTGAGCGGTTCTAATAATTGCTTGAAAGACGCTAATGTCTTTGGTGGGACATTATCTACACCACACTCTTGCATCATAGGCCCATGGAACGTCACTAGATTTGCTTTTTGTTGCAAAGCAATATGCAGAGCAGTAATGTCACTGTATCCCCAAAAGATTTTCGGATTGTTTTTGATGTGCTCAAAGTCTATGTCTTGTAGCAATCTTCCGCTTCCATATCCTCCGGTTGCACACAGTACCGCCTTTACTTCAGAGTCAGAGAAGGCATCATGTAAGTCCGACACTCTATTTGTATCACTTCCCGCAAGGTAGCCTCGTTTTTCAGTTACCCCTTTTCCGATAAGGACATTGAGGCCGGCTTGTTCAATTTTTAGCTTCATCTTCATCACATTTTCAATGTTTGGCGGACTTGATGGTGCAATTATCATCACTGTATCTCCTATTTTTAACGCATTCGGTTTTTGCATAATGATCCCTCCCACTTGAAAATATCTTCCTTTATATATTCTATATCTAGCAGGAAATTCCTCATCTTAGGCTGTAATTTTAAAAAATATATTTACTTAAATTAGGAAGGGATTACTTGTACGAAAGAGAAATTAACAATTGAATACTAGCAAGGGAGTGGTTTAAGTGAAATCCTTAGAAAATGTAGAATTTAAAGCAGAGATTTCAAAAGAAAAGCTAGTGCAGTGGAGAAGACATCTACACAAATATCCAGAGCTTTCATTTCAAGAGGAAAAAACCTCTCAATTTGTATTTGATACATTGCAATCATTTGGAAATCTGGAGCTCTCACGTCCGACGGTATATAGTGTGATGGCAAGACTAGTTGGTGGAAAGCCTGGTAAAACGCTGGCTATTCGCGCCGATATGGATGCCCTGCCGATTGTTGAAGAAAACAGATTGGAGTTCGCCTCAACAGTCCCGGGTGTGATGCATGCTTGCGGCCATGACGGGCATACGGCCATTTTACTTGGAGCGGCTGAAATTTTGGCAAAGCATAAAAATGAGATTAGTGGGGAAATCCGTTTCCTGTTCCAGCACGCCGAGGAACAATATCCGGGTGGAGCGGAGGAAATGGTGCAAGCGGGAGTTATGAATGGAGTAGACTATGTGATTGGCTTGCATCTCATGTCCGGTTTGGAAGTAGGCAAAATCGGTATCGTTTACGGACCGATGATGGCAGCCCCTGATGCATTCCATATTAAAATTAAAGGCAAAGGCGGACATGCCGCGCATCCAGAAGATACTGTGGACAGTATTGCAATCGGAGCGCAAATTATAACGAATTTACAGCATATTGTTTCGCGGAAAACCGATGCATTTGCGAAAAGGGTTCTGTCTGTTACCCAATTTCACGCAGGAACGGCTGATAATATCATTCCCGAAATTGCTGATATTGTTGGAACCGTCCGTTGCTTTGAGGAAAAGTTGCGATATGATGCTGAGGTGCGAATTGAACAAATTGTAAAAGGAATTTGCGAGGCCCATGGAGCAAGCTATTCCTGTCATTACCGTTATGGGTACAGACCAGTTATTAATCATGATGCTGTCACAAAAGTAATAGAACAAACAGCAATTGAAGAATATGGCAATGAATCTATTTCGTATATCAAACCATCTATGGGAGGGGAAGACTTTTCTGCTTTTTTACAAAAAACGGACGGTTGCTTTTTTAAAATTGGTTCAGGATCAGTGGACAGTGAAAGTACGTTTCCACACCATCATCCAAGGTTTACAATCGATGAAGAATCCCTTGTTATTGGTGTTAACATGTTTCTGAATGCAGCATGTAATCTTTTAAGTAAGGAATAAGCGCGTAACGAACTTTCAAGCAACTAATGTCTTTAGAAAACTACTAAGTTTGTTTTTCTGTTCGATAAATTGAACATTTAAAGAGGTAATTCGTTTAATATACAGAATATTATAACTATTATATATATTAAATATTGAGGAGGATTTCATTGAATAAACGATCTAAACGATTAACCGCTCTACTACTAATCATGGGCATTACACTTCCAGGATGTGCCCCCCAAAAAGAAAAGGCATCAACAGCTGAGGGCTTGGATAAACAACACACAAAACAAGTGCTGCGTTTAGTTGAAACATCTGAGCTTTCTTCAATGGATTCATCCCTTGTGGAAGACTCTGTAACACTCAGTGTACTAAATAATGTTATGGAGGGGCTATACAGACAAGGAAAAGATAGCCAGCCAGTACCTGGAATTGCAAAATCCTATACAGTGAGTAAAGATAGAAAGACTTATCTTTTTAAACTGCGTGATGCAAAATGGTCTAATGGCGATCCAGTGACGGCGCATGATTTTGAATATGCTTGGAAACGCACTTTGGATCCGACAACAGCTTCAGAATATGCCTACATAATGTATGATGTTAAAAACGCTAAGAAGATAAATGAAAAGCAACTACCTGTTGATCAATTGGGAGTAAAGGCTATCGATGATCATACGTTAGAAGTACAGCTCGATAATCCAGTGCCGTATTTTCTAAGTTTGACCACACTTGCCCCTTTCATGCCTATTAATGAAAAGGTTGTAAAGGAGCAGGGCAAGAAATATGGTTTGGAAGCGAACACAGTTGTTTATGACGGTCCGTTCAAAATGAGTGAATGGAAGCACGAACAAAGCTTTAAGCTTGAGAAAAACACGGAATATTGGGATAAAAAGAAAGTAAACCTGGATGAAATCAAGTTTAATATTGCGAAGGATAACTCCACAGCTATTAATCTATATCAGACGGGAGCAATTGATAGGGTCAGTCTAACAGCTGAATATGTGGACAAGTATAAAGACGATAAAGAATTTAAAACAGCACAAGAAGGAAGGCTTATTTACTTAAAGCTAAATAACCAAAATCCTATTTTAAAAAATGTGAATGCACGTAAAGCGATCGATATGGGCTACGACAAAAAAGGGATTACGGACGTACTCTTAAATAATGGGTCTACACCAGCTTACTATTTTGTAGCCAGACATTTGGCGTATGGTCCGGATGGGAAGGATTTCGACGATACTACAGGGGACTTCAATAAAACAAATATTGCGATGGCAAAGGAGTATTGGGAAAAAGCCAAGCAGGAGCTTGGAAAACAAAGCGTAGCTTTAGAGTTTCTAATTGCAGAAGACGATAATAATAAGAAAATTTCCCAGTATATGAAATATGAACTTGAAAAAAATCTACCTGGTTTAACAGTGAACATCAAAATGCAACCTGCACAGACTAAATTTGCGATGGAAGATAAGCTCCAGTACGATATTTCTCTTGCAGGATGGGGACCGGATTATCCTGATCCGATGACATTCTTGGATAAATGGGTGACGAACAATAACATAGCGTACTCGAATCCAAAGTATGATGAATTGATTACAAAAGCAAAAACGACACTCCTACAAGATCCGAAAGAACGATGGAAGGCTTTAGCAGATGCTGAAGAGCAATTGCTTGGAAAGGATGCAGCTATTTCACCTATGTATCAGAATGGTGTGGCTTATTTGGAAAAATCGTATGTAAAAAATGTTTACAATCATCCGTATGGGGTGAAAAACTCCTACAAATGGGCGTACATAAAAAAATAAAATGCATATAGTTTATTTTGAGATAAACTATATGAAATACGAAAAATAAAGATTAATTATCACAAATTTCATTTGAAGGATCTTACAAAACAATAGAAAATAGCTAATACTTATGACTGTCTAATTACTAATTAGGCAGTCTTTTTTTAGTTCAAAAAACATGGCCGATTTATAAAGAAATATTATTAAAAATTTTATACTTTTTTAATAATTTGTTTAGAAGGAGTTTTCATTTAAGGATTAACATAGATTTCATACCAACAATGGTCTAACTTATATGCAAGATTGGAGGAAAATTTCCCAGGAATAAAGTGATATTTTCATGGTGATTAGGAATGGAAAAGGAGGACGTTATATTTTATGTGGAAGTTACTTGCAGTAATAACCAGCTGCATACTTTTGCTAAATGGATGTGCCTCATTTGCTAAGGGGGAAGAAAAAGTGAACGAACAGTTATTTCAAGCAGCTAAACGAGGAGAAACTGATATCGTTAAGAAGTTGATTGAGAATGGTGCGAATATTAATGCACAGAATTCTAATGGACAAACTGCCACGATGATTGCAACTTATCATAATGATATCAAAACTGCAAAAGTACTGATTGATGCAGGCGCAGATGTGAATATTCGAGATCATATGAAAAACAATCCCTTTTTATATGCCGGTGCTGAAGGCTTTATTGATATTCTAAAACTTACAATAAAAGCTGGTGCTGACCCAACCATTACGAATCGGTATGGTGGAACAGCATTGATTCCCGCTTCAGAACATGGATATGTAAATGTGGTCAATGAACTTCTAACTAATACTGAGATTGATGTTAATCATGTTAATAATTTAGGTTGGACGGCCCTTTTGGAAGCAATTATTTTGAACGATGGAAGTGAAAAACAACAGCAAACAGTACAATTGCTTATTGAGAATGGAGCAGATGTTAATTTGTCTGATCGTGAAAATGTTAGCCCTTTACAGCATGCACATGAAAGAGGTTATAAAGAAATCGAAGAGATTTTGCTAGAAGCAGGTGCTAAATAAGGTAAGTTTTTGAATAAATGGAGAACATATAAAAAACGATAAAATGAACATTGAGGAGACAATTAAAATGAATAATAAAACAAAAACAATTTCATCTATATTACTAGGATTAACATTAGTAGTAACAGGTTGCAATACAGCTGCTAACGCACAAGTAGAGCATGGTAAACAAAAGCAAGAAAGAGTATACAAAGCTCCCAAAAAAGTAAAGAACAAATTAACAAAAGGCCAGGTAATGGCTAATATTTTAAGTAGTACAAACTGGCAAGGTACAAGAGTTTATGATAAAAATCATCATGATTTAACAAAAGAGAACGCAAATTTTATTGGACTTGCTAAATATGATGCAAAATCGGGAAGATACGAATTTTTTGATGCAAAAACAGGTGAAAGTCGTGGGGATAAAGGAACATTCTTTATTACAAATGATGGTAAAAAACGAATTTTAATTTCTGAATCAATGAATTACCAAGCTGTAGTCGATATGACAAAACTTAATAAAAACGTATTTACTTATAAAAGAATGGGGAAAGATGCAAACGGTAATGATGTAGAGGTATATGTTGAACATGTTCCTTATAAAGAAAAACAGCTTTCTTTTACAGATCCTGATAAAAAATTAGATTCTAAAACAGGCGAGATTGTAAAAAAAGTTGATGGAGATAAAATATTAGGTAGAACACTTTGGAATGGTACAAAAGTATTAGATGAACAAGGAAATGACGTAACGAAATATAATATGAATTTTATTAGTCTTGCAAAATTTGATGGATTCTCTAATAAATATGAATTTTTCAATCTTGAAACAGGTAAAAGCCGTGGTGACTATGGATATTTCGATATTGCCCACGAAAATAAAATTAGAGCACATGTTTCAATCGGAGCAAATAAGTATGGTGCTGTTCTTGAATTGACTGAGCTTAATAATAATAAATTTACTTACAAAAGAACAGGTAAAGACAAAGATGGTAAGGATATAACTGTATTTGTTGAGCATGAACCTTATAAAGGCAATTTTAAACCAATGTTTAGTTTCTAATAAACTAAAAAAAGGATGGAGAAATCCATTCCTTTTTTTGTTAAAAATGTTAGATTTTTAAAGTTTATATCAAAATTACCCCAATACAATTAGTATCTTAATACTTGATTTCGAAGGTACTCATACCTAGAATTAGCTAAATTATTGGTATTTTTAGCATTCTTTTTTGGATGAAAATGATAAAATTCCCCCAATAGTATTGAACGGTATTATCTTGTTTAATTAAAATGTGGATTGATTTTCACATATTTAAAACGAAATTATTATCTGACAACTTCCAATCGATCATTTAAAAAGGGGAATTCAAATGGAAAGCAATTCTATATATTACAATGGCAGTGTACCAGAATATGAAGTACCAATAGAAATTGGGAAACAAAAAGACTATGACGATATCTTAGATGAAGAAGAATCAAAAATAAACGATGAGAGAAAACATCATTGTTAATCCGTATATAATTGAGTAAATATAAATTGCAAAAGCTTGTAGACAGTGGGATTTTCCCGAAGTTTACAAGCTTTTTTGATTATATACTCATAACAATAGTCGAACTAATCACAGAAAACCCCCTCAATACATACAATAAATGGGCACAAATACAATATTTTTCATCTTAAAAGGATGTGAGGACGATTTATCCATTAAATAATTATAACTTAACAGGTATGCGATATGATTATTCAACCCCTCAATATCAAAGTGCTTTCCAATCACGCAATATGAATACTAATTATACGATTAAAGCAACAGGAAAAGGTGAAGTATCAGTAAAGCCCGATCAGTCGTTTGTACTATTAGGATCAGTAGTAGAAGATATGAAAGTACAAACGGCTCAAACAGAGAATGCAATCATTTCGAATAAGATTATAGAAGCATTAAAAGGTATAGGAATTAAACAGGACGAAATTGAAACGAATTCGTATACAATCGACCGAATTGTTGATTACCAAGATTCTCAACAAATTTTTAAAGGATATCGGGTGAGCCATATTTTAAAAGTTATCGTAAAGGATCTTGCAAATATTGGGAAAGTGATTGATGTTGCAGTTGAAAATGGAGCAAATGAAGTACGAAATCTTACATTCGAAGTATCTAATCCCGAACCGTATTACGGAGAAGCATTACAAAAGGCCACTTTAAATGCAAAAATGAATGCCGAAAACATCGCGAAATCCCTAGGGTTATCGATTAATAACATACCAATTTGGTTGGCTGAAGAAGGGATTCAAGTTGTACGGCCGATGTCATCATTAACAATGACTTCAGCAGCATTCAGCGGTCCAACTACACCAATTCAAGAGGGTCAAATAAAAATAACTGCTTCAGTGCAGGCAATGTTTAATTATGTAAATTATTAAACGTTTAAAATTCGAATTAGACAGAAATATATAAAATTAACATTTTGATTGTTAATTTAAAAATATAGAGATATAATAAATCCGGATGATATGGAAACATAATAATCTATTTGTTATGGATCTATTAAATTCATTTAACTTAAATTGGATTGGTATTTTAGTAAATTTTTTTGCTAATTAACTATTCCACCAAGAAGACAGTAAGCCTATGAATCGGCTAATTGTCTTCCTGGTGGAATTTTTTTTTCAATAGAGTGGGAAGTGAAGTTATTTTGTGAAAAATGTATTAGAAACTAAGATAATATTCATCGTCTAAGTAAATAGGTTAAAGAATACTGTGCAAAGATAAGCTATAACATTTAAAAATTGAAATTGAGGCGAATAAGTAATGTCAAAAAAAATACATGAATTTAATGATATGATGAGAAAACTTCGGAAAGATTTGTTTGGAAAAGGTCCAGAGCGAATTCATACAGTGTTCGTTGAAAACATGGCTGTTTCAACTTTATATGGTAATTTAACTCCAACTGAAAAATTTATTTCCGGAACAATGAACGGGGCAGAAATGGTTCATACTGCACGAACAAAAATGATTCAAGAATTATATTTAAATAACCCACCAGAAGGTTTAGAAGAACTTGTGGGCGCAAAATTAGTCCATCTATTTTCAGATATGAAAGTTGAAGAAAATATAGGCATTTCGGTTTTTGTATTTGATCGCAATATTATATAGAAGAAGCGAAAATGATTAGTGTTTATCAATTGTATTTAAAAAAGCTTATTATATGGGACAAAAAACCGGGGGAGACAAATGATTGGAACGAGTTGGTTTAAAAATCGAAAATTGTTGATCAAGCTTTATCAAATGTTATTAAATATATCTTTATTATTACTGAGCTTGATTCTTGCGTATTTCCTTTTCAGAGAACTTTATTATATTTTTAACGATATTTTATTGCGAAATAAAAATGTTCATCAGATTTTTAGTAAAGTTTTAATATTTTTCTTATATTTTGGATTTATATCAATTATTGTTCAATATTTCAAAGAAAATTATCATTTTCCAATACGCTATCTTCTATATATAGGGATTACTGCTACTATTCGTTTTATTATTGTAAATAATGGAGAATCGGCTCATAATTTTTGGTTAGCAATTATAATTTTAGTGCTTACAATTAGCTATATTATTTTACCTTTTGGGGAAATGAGAAATGGATAATTTACATTAATTAAGAGCAGAAAAAGTTAACTAAAAATAAAGCAGTTTAACCCAACCTTAAGGTTGAGTTAATGTAAATATACTTGGTGGACAGTATTAATAGATCAACTTGAACAACTTGAACTAGAACACGAAGAGTGAGAACTAGAACATGAGGAATGTGATGAACTAGAGCATGAAGAGTGTGAGTTATTATGATGACTATCACTCTTGTTTGAACAATCAATTGAACTTTCATTTAATGCAAAAAAAGAGTTTGTAGCTAAAAATGTTGAATTAATATGACCATCATCTGATTTTTTGTTAGAAGCTGAACGAATAGCTGAACTTGGGTAAGATTTTTGTGATTGGTGTTTAGTTCTTGCTTCTTCATTTTCTTTTTCTACTGAATTTTTTTGAATTCTAGTAAACTCATTTAAAAAATTATTTTTAGTTTGCGAGTTTAAATGTGAAACGAAACTATTTGTTTGAATTGTTTTACTCGATAAATATTCTTGAACTTTAGTGTTTTTATAATTAACAACTAAATTTCCTAAGACATAAGTATTTACAGATGTCGTTTCAAACAAAGTATTATATAACAAATTATAAACAGCCCTAGCATCGCTTCTATCGGTTATGGTTACACCATCTTTATGAACATTTGGTTCATGGTGTACCATTTCATCACAAAAAGCCTTGCAGAAGTTATGATAGCTTTTCGTAAATAAAATCATTTCGTGCCAGATTTTATCAACTTCTTGACTATACATTGGAACGTTTTCAAAGATTGCTGCCATTAAGAAAAAGCGCTTTAATTCTCTTTCCATAAAGGAATACTTTTCATTGCTCCAATCTTCTTTTTCCATAACTCTTTCTTTAACATTAGCTAGGAAACCCATTTTCCATGCTTTTTCTAGTCTAGAAACGAACGATAAATTAGCGAAGTTGGATTTTACTTTTAAGTTGTTTGTATTACACTGATTATAAAGAACGTTATAGTATGCATTATCATTATTTAAATTCCTTTTAAAAATTGTTTCGAAAAATTTTTTCATATTAACCTCCTTTTATTTTTAATACAATTATATAATTAAAAAATTAACAAAAGAAGAAAATTGTTAAGATAAGGAAATACTTTGGCTATTAACACCTTGTATAAGATTAGGGGACAGGGACCAATTGGCAGACGTTTATATCATTAATAGTATGATCATTATTTATTAACTTCGCATTTATTTCAATTAACTGCGAAGTTTTTTGCTGTTGTAAAAATATGGTACAATCTATTTATTATTTACATTTTTTTAAGACCAAATCTCCAGCGGAGAAAGATGATTTTGATCTGGTTTGTTTTTTTAGGTAATTACAATTTGTTTGGAGGGTTTCAGGAGATGACAAAAGAACAAGTAATACCTGTTGTATCAGGGCAAAGGATTACTCCATTTCTTACGTTTAGTGGCAATGCGGAAGAAGCTATGAATTATTATGTTCGTATTTTTCCGAATTCAAAACTCGTTTCTCTTCGAAGATTTACGAAAGAAGACCGAGGTGTAGAGGGGAAAATCATGAATGGCATCATTGAAATTTTAGGGCAGTCTTTTATGGTTTTGGATATGGAAAAAGAACATTGTCCTGAATTTACTTGGGCAGTTTCCTTTTACTTAGAATGCAATGACGATGCGGAGTTTGATTTAATTTTTGGTGGCTTGAAGAGTGATGGGAAAGTACTTATGGGGCCAGTAGAGATGAATGATTTTAGTAAGGTTACATGGGTGACTGATTGTTTTGGTGTTACATGGCAGCTAGTGTTAAGAAAAAAATCTTAACAACCTGTGATTTATACGTTATTCAACATGTTATTTTTATTATTAATAAATGAGAAATGGATAAGTTTTTTTGAATAATAATATACCGTTAAATATTTTGAATATTTACACAAATTTTAATAAAAAAATATTTTTTAAAAATAATAATCTGAATATATTGAAGTTTACTAATTGTTGGCATATAATGTAATCAGATACTAGTTTATTAGAGAAAGTAAGTAAGAGGTATTAGCGATATGGCAGAGCAAAGTCAACGAATTGGTCGAACAGCTATGATGCTCGCTTTGACCGATCATGAAGAAGAATTAATGAAGAATGAAAACGTAGTATGGTGTGTAGGTAAGGTCGGTACAATGGATTCCCAAAAGGTCGTTGCTGCGATTGAAACCGCTGCCAAACAAAATGGTGTAATCAATGGAGCTCTATATAGAGAAGTTCATTCATTATATCATGCAACACTTGAAGCAATTCAAGGCGTAACAAGAGGTCATGTTCAATTAGGTGATGTTCTTAGAACAGTAGGACTGAGATTTGCTGTTGTTAGAGGAAAGCCTTATAAAAACGTGAACGAGGGCGACTGGATAGCAGTTGCACTATACGGAACGATTGGTGCTCCAATTAAAGGATCGGAGCATGAATCAGCAGGACTTGGCATTAATCACATATAATCGCCCATAGTTTATTAGATGATAGGGGGCTATGATTCGTAAGTTACTATTTACGTCTCATAGCCTCTTTCTGTGCTTTTTTTGACAAAATTCGGAGGTGTTTTTTTAATGGTAACTTTAACTGGTAATAGCTTAACAATGGAACAAATGAAAAGTATTTTATTCGATAAGGCATATGTAAAAGCAGGAGAAGAGAGCTTAGTTGCAGTAAAAGCATGTAGAGAAAAGGTTGAAGAAATCGTAAATAATGGCAAAGTTGTTTATGGTATTACAACAGGTTTTGGTAAATTTAGTGATGTATTAATTGAAAAAGAAAATGTTTCAACACTTCAATATAACTTAATAGCTTCACATGCATGTGGTGTTGGTGAACCGTTCCCTGAATTAGTTTCAAGAGCGATGTTAGTACTTCGTGCAAATACAATGTTAAAAGGTCACTCTGGTGTACGTTTAGTAGTAGTTGAAAAATTACTTTCATTAATTAATGCTCAAATTCACCCAGTTATCCCATCTCAAGGATCATTAGGTGCAAGCGGAGACTTAGCTCCTTTATCTCACTTAGCGCTAGTTTTACTTGGTGAAGGTGAAGTTTTCTATAAAGGAAAACGTATGGAAACAGCAGAAGCTTTAGCAAAAGAAGGAATTTTACCAATTACTCTAGAAGCTAAAGAAGGTTTAGCTTTAATTAATGGTACTCAAGCAATGACAGCAATGGGAATTCTTACTTATCTTGAAGGTGAAGAATTAGCTTATCAAAGTGAATTAATTTCATCTATTACATTTGAAGCATTAAATGGTATTACAGATGTTTTCGATGAAAGAATTCATATTGCTCGTGGTTATAAAGAACAAATTGAAGTAGCAGAACGTTACCGCAATATTTTAGCAACAAGTCAATTAACGACAAGACAAGGTGAAATCCGAGTTCAAGACGCTTATACATTAAGATGTATCCCTCAAGTTCATGGAGCAAGCTGGCAAGTTCTGAACTATGCAAAAGAAAAATTAGAAATCGAAATGAATGCAGCTACTGATAATCCATTATTATTCGGTGATGATGTATTCTCTGGTGGGAATTTCCATGGTCAACCAATCGCATTTGCAATGGACTTCTTTAAATTAGGTGTTGCTGAGTTAGCGAATATTTCAGAAAGACGTATTGAGCGTTTAGTTAACCCGCAATTAAATGATTTACCACCATTTTTAAGTCCAGAACCAGGATTACAGTCTGGTGCAATGATTATGCAATATGTGGCGGCTGCTTTAGTTTCTGAAAATAAAACATTAGCACATCCAGCAAGTGTTGACTCAATTCCTTCTTCAGCAAACCAAGAAGACCATGTAAGTATGGGTACAATCGGTGCACGTCATGCATACCAAATTCTTCAAAATGCTAGAAGAGTTTTAGCAATCGAATGTATTTGTGCAATGCAAGGCGTTGAATACAAAGGAATTGAAAAAATGTCTGAAACAACTAGAAAGTTTATGGAAGATGCACGTAAAACAGTTCCATCAATTACTAGAGATCGCGTATTCTCAAAAGACATTGAAAAATTAACAACTTATTTAAAAGAAAATTTCATAGCAAAAAACTATACAAAACAAACACAAATATAAGAAGAGGTGGAAATAAAATGGAAATCACAAAAGGATCTTTAAAAGCTCCAAGAGGTACTGAATTAAACACTAAAGGTTGGATTCAAGAAGCAGCACTTCGTATGTTATTAAACAACTTAGACGAAGAAGTAGCAGAAAGACCAGAAGATTTAGTTGTATACGGTGGAATCGGTAAAGCAGCAAGAAACTGGGAAAGCTTTGATGCAATTATTGAATCATTAAAGAAATTAGAGAGCGATGAAACATTATTAGTTCAATCAGGTAAACCAGTTGCAGTATTTAAATCTCACGAAGATGCACCACGAGTTTTATTAGCAAACTCAAACTTAGTTCCAAAGTGGGCAACTTGGGAACACTTCCGTGAATTAGATGAAAAAGGTTTAATGATGTACGGTCAAATGACTGCTGGTAGCTGGATTTACATCGGTACACAAGGAATCTTACAAGGTACTTATGAAACATTTGGTGAAGCTGCTAAACAACATTTCGATGGAAGCTTAAAAGGTACAATTACAATTACTGCAGGTCTTGGTGGTATGGGTGGAGCTCAACCTCTAGCTGTAACAATGAATGGTGGAGTTGTAATCGGTATTGATGTAGATGAAACTAGAATTCAACGTCGTATTGACACTAGATATTGTGATGTATTGACTCACGATTTAGAGGAAGCATTACAACTTGCTACTGAAGCTAAAAACGAAGGAAGAGCTTTAGCAATCGGATTAGTAGGTAATGCTGCTGAAATTTTACCTCAATTAGTTGAACGTAATTTTGTACCAGATTTAATTACTGATCAAACTTCAGCACATGATCCATTAAATGGTTATTTACCAATCGGAATGACAATGGAAGAAGGAAAGAAACTTCGTGCCCAAAATCCAGATGAAGTAATTAAACGTGCAAAACATAGTATGGCAGTTCATGTTGAAGCAATTTTAGCGATGCAACAACGAGGTGCACTCGCATTTGATTACGGTAATAATATTCGTCAAGTTGCATTAGATGAAGGCGTTAAAAATGCATTTGATTTCCCAGGTTTCGTACCTGCATTTATTCGTCCATTATTCTGTGAAGGTAAAGGTCCTTTCCGTTGGGTAGCACTTTCTGGTGATCCAGAAGATATTTACAAAACAGACGAAGTAATTTTACGTGAATTTGCTGATAACGAGCATTTATGTAACTGGATCCGTATGGCTCGTGAAAAGGTTGCGTTCCAAGGTTTACCATCACGTATTTGTTGGTTAGGCTACGGTGAGCGTGCTAAATTCGGTAGAATCATTAACGAAATGGTTAAAAATGGCGAATTAAAGGCTCCAATCGTAATCGGTCGTGACCACTTAGATTGTGGATCAGTAGCATCTCCAAATCGTGAAACAGAAAGCATGAAAGATGGTAGTGATGCAGTAGCTGACTGGCCAATCCTAAATGCACTTATTAATGGTGTAAATGGCGCGAGCTGGGTAAGTGTACACCACGGTGGTGGAGTAGGTATGGGGTACTCTTTACATGCAGGTATGGTAATCGTTGCTGACGGTACTGATGCAGCTGCAAAACGTATCGAAAGAGTATTAACTTCAGATCCAGGAATGGGTGTAGTTCGTCACGTTGATGCAGGTTATGATTTAGCTGTTGAAACTGCGAAAGCAAAAGGCGTAAACATCCCAATGATGAAGTAGGTGTTAGAATTGAAAGCAGATATTCTATTAACAAATATTGGTCAATTATTAACAATGGATCATGGTGATGGTCCAATTCATGGAAAAGACATGAGTAATCTACCTGTTCTAGAAAATGCAGAAATTGCATGGAAAGATGGGCAAATTATTTATATCGGACAAATGAACGAACAGAAAATTGATGCAAAAGAAGTAATTGATTGCCAGGGAAAACTAGTCACTCCAGGATTAGTTGACCCTCATACTCACGTGGTCTTTGGAGGATCACGTGAGCATGAAGTTAGTTTGAAATTACAAGGTGCTTCTTATTTAGAAATATTAGAAATGGGTGGCGGGATCCATTCTACTGTAGGTCAAACTAAATTATCTTCTCATAAAGATTTAAAAAAGAAAACGATTCATCACTTAAACAGAATGCTTTCATTCGGTGTAACAACAGTTGAAGCTAAAAGTGGTTATGGACTTGATGAAGAAACTGAATTAAAACAACTTCGAGTTGCTAAAGAATTACAAGCCGAGCATGATATTGATTTAGTTTCAACTTTCTTAGGTGCGCATGCAGTACCAAAGGAGTATAAAGGAAATGAAGAAGCTTTCTTAGAAAAAATGCTTTCTTTATTAGATGTAATTAAAGAAGAAGAACTTGCTGAATTTGTAGATGTATTCGCTGAAACAGGTGTATTTTCAGTAGAACAATCAAGAGAATTTTTATTAAAAGCAAAAGAACAAGGCTTTAATGTTAAAATTCATGCTGATGAAATCGATCCCCTAGGTGGCACTGAAATGGCAGCTGAAATTGGCGCTATTTCTGCTGATCATCTATGTGGAGCATCTGAAAAAGGTGTAGAAATGCTTGGTAAGAGCAACACAATTGGTGTCATTTTACCGGGAACTACTTTCTATTTAAATAAACCTGAATTTGCACCTGCACGAGCGATGATTGAAAATAACGTAGCAGTTTCATTAGCAACTGACTTCAACCCAGGAAGCTGCCCGACTGAAAATTTACAATTAATCATGACAATCGCAATGCTTAAACTAAAAATGACGCCTGAAGAAATTTGGAATGCCGTTACGATTAACTCATCACATGCGATTAAACGTGGAGACCAAGCTGGTAAATTAATAATTGGTCGTAAGGCAGATGTCGTTATTTGGAATGTACCAAACTATACTTATGTACCTTACCATTTTGGTGTAAATCATGTAGAATCAGTATTTAAGAATGGTAAATTAGTAGTAAGTAGGGGTGAACACGATGTCGCTTTCACATCTTAAAAAAGCAGGGGATGCAATTTTCATTGATTCAAAAGTAACAAAAGCCAATGAAATCATCTCTGCATGGAATGGAACAGAAGCATCAAATTTCTCAATTATCGGTGTGCCATTATCTAAAACATCAATTAGTCATTCAGGCGCAAGCTTCGCACCTGCTTCAATTCGAAAAATGCTAAGTAGCTACAGCACTTATCATATTGAAGACCAAATTGATTTAAAAGATTATAAGGTAACTGATTTTGGTGATATTACGATGCATGTGACTGATTTTGAAGAGTCTAGAAATCGTATTAAATCAACAATCTCTGAATTGCTAGGTCAATACAAAGAAACGATGCCAATCATTTTAGGTGGGGATCACGGAATTAGCTTTCCAAGCATTTCAGCTTTTGCAAAAGAACGAGGAACAGTAGGAGTTATCCAATTTGATGCTCATCATGACTTAAGAAATACTGAAGATGGTGGACGTTCAAACGGTACACCTTTCCGAAGCTTGATTGACGAAGGCATTCTAAAAGGTGAACACTTAGTTCAAATTGGAATCAGAAATTTCTCAAATAGTGCTCCATACACTGAATTCGGTGTTAATAACGGAGTAACAATCTATTCAATGCGTGATGTTCGTGAATTAGGAATCTCAAAAGTTATTAAAGAGAGCATCAACCATTTAGTAGACAAAGTAGATGCAATTTATATTAGCCTAGATATGGACGTATTAGACCAAGCCTTTGCTCCTGGTTGCCCAGCAATTGGACCTGGAGGAATGGACAGTCAAACTCTATTAGATGGCATCTGTTATCTAGCATCACATCCTAAAGTTTGTGGAATGGACATTGTTGAGCTTGACCCAACAATCGATTTCCGTGACATGACAAGCAGAATCGCAGCACATGTTATCTTAAACTTTCTTGTTGAGAAGGTTAAGTTGTTAAATAAGTAAAATGTGAAACTCGTAAACTTTGTTGTTTGCGAGTTTTTTTTGTTTTTTATAGGCAGGGGGGAGATAAAGGTTGAGGTGTAAATAAGAGCTTGTGAGCTGCAAATAAGGGTCGAAGTGCAAATAAAAGATGTGAGACTGTAAATAAAAGATTAAACAGTGCAAATAAGAGTGCCTGGGCTGCAAATAAGGATCGAGGTGCAAAAAAGATAAGAGTGACTGCAAATAAAACTTGTAACACTGCAAATCAGGTTAAAATTAACCAAAGTGCAAATAAACTTTGAACAAACGTTCTAAAATAACAAATCATGAAGTTTTTAGTTCTTTTAAACCAAAATATCGATATTTGATAGCACCAAGCATGCTTGTTATAATTAAAATAAGAACAAATATTCGATTTCGTTATTAGAGAGAAGTATAAGATTAAAAAATGTCTAAACGAATTAGGAGGAACGGCTTTGTCAAATAGCATAAAACAAAGAAAAATAATTTTAGATCTAGCGGTTACATTAGATGGTTATATAGAAGGGAAAAACGGAGAAATTGATTGGTGCATAATGGATCCTGAAATGGAATTCACAAATTTCTTGAATCAAATTGATACGATTTTATATGGTCGAAAAAGCTATGATTTGTGGGGAAATTATATTCCAAATATAGATGACTCTGAATCTGATAAAGAAATGTGGAGTTTAGTTCATAGCAAGGAAAAATATGTGTTTTCCAGAACTCAATCAACAGATGAAAATAATGCAACATTTATAAATGAAAATATAATTGAAGAAGTAAATAAATTGAAGGAAAAGCCCGGCAAAGACATCTGGTTGTATGGAGGATCAAGCCTTATTACATCATTTATAAATTTAGGGCTAGTAGATGAATTTAGATTATCAATACATCCTGTTATATTGGGAGAAGGAAAACCATTATTTGTTGATATTAAACAGAGAAAGAATTTAATCATGATAAACACAAGAACGTTTTCTTCTGGAGTTGTGCAGGTAACATATCATTTAAATGAAGAATAAGTTTGTTAAGAGCAACATTTATATTTGGGGAATGACTTTACAGAAGATGCGAGGTATGTTTGACCGATATCTTAGTTGAATATAACGTTCTCTTCTATGAGGTGACAAGCTATGAGTGATGAAGTCAAAGAAGAAGGTAAAAAAGATCTCGAGGGTCTTCATGTCTTCTTATTTATTATCGTTTTTTCATATTTACAATACTTTTTTCATTTAGCCGATTTCATTATGTTAATTTTGTCTGTCCTCTATGTTTTTATCATTGTTTTATTTGTTGATAATGGAAAACTAAAGAAATCTTAATGTATTTTACTTTGTTACTATTTATTTATATTATCAATAAATTAATTTTTACTTAGGTATTGATAACTTATGTAGCTGAAGCATTTATTAATAGAACAACAAAAAGAGGATGATCTTAGGATCTTCCTCTTTTTTGCTAAAAGAATATTAGCAAAATGAATGTAAATAAAATTTTACTGTAATTTGCCAAAACAAACTATTGGTTTACTTTTATATTATTTTAAGAATAAATTAAGGACACTTTGCAAATTAGCATATATAATTAGAAAAGCCGAATCAATAGGCGTATGTGAAAATTAATAACAATATGGTTCAGTTGGAAAGTGAGTAAAATAATTATGAAATATGATTTAGTTTTTGATTTAGACGATACATTAATTCAAACCCAAGCCGCATTTCGGCATAATGTAGATTTATGTTCGAATCTAGTACATCAAGCGCTAGATGAAAAAGTAATAATAAATGACATTAAAGAAGTTTTTAATAAAATCGATCTGGAACTAATTAAAGAGATGGGTTTCAGTAAAGCCCGATATCCTTATGCATGGGAATCCACTTTAGATTTATGGGCAACACGATTTAATATAGAAATATCAAGTATTGTCAATGATCAATTACAATCATTAGCAAAAACGATATTTAAAGTAAATATTCCACTGCAAAGTGACACATTTATAATAGAAGAATTATCAAATCACAAAGATGTAGCAAGTATGACTATATTGACTTTGGGTGAAAAAGACGTTCAAACTAAGCGAGTAATGGAGACTGGCCTATTGCAACATTTTGACAACGTATTTATTACAAGTAAAAAAGATATAAATACCTATGTTGAGTTAAATGAAAAATTAAGTAATCCAGTAATGATCGGAAACTCTCTAAGAAGTGACATTGTACCTGCTTTAGATGCAGGAATGAAAGCAATTCATATAATTAGAGATTCATGGTCTTATGACGAAATTGAACATAATCACAAAATAGATAGTATTAAGTCTTTAGTTGAAATAAAATTACTTTTATTTGGTAATTTGGTAAAACTTTGAGGATTGTTTTTAGTCCATTTTAGTTATCGTTAGTTCAATTAACATCTCTTTCGAATATTTAATCATGCTGTTGAACTTATTCATGCAATAGTTCAACAACAAATGGAGGATGATCTTTAATGGATCATCCTCTATTTTACTTATGAGTGATAATTGAACTAGCATTTGGATAATATGATATCTTAATAATAAATAAACATCTTTGGGGAATTCAAATATGAATAACTTTAGTGTCAACATAGATTACAATGATAATCCGGATTTAGTATCAGAAAAAGAAATAAAAGGGCAGTTACCTACATATTGAACTTTTAAAAAAATTATTTGCGGAGGATAAATATGAATTTTGAACAAATGGAGCATATTGTCACTGTCGAAATTGAAAAGTCTATTACAAAAGCAGCAGAAAAACTATTTATATCTACTCCAGGTTTGAGTCAATCTATTACCCAACTTGAAAACGAGCTTGGAATAAAAATTTTTAATCGATCCAAAAAAAGTATTACGCCAACTTTTGAAGGTGAAATAGTGGTTTCAACAGCAAATTCAGTTCTGAAAACTATAGATGAAATGAATAAAAAACTGAACATTTATAAAAACAGTTATCAAATGCATTTAAAAGTAAAAATTGCACCTGCTTTTTTTATATACTTCAAGAATTTTTGGTAAAGCTTAAACTAGAAAATGAAGATTTAACCTTTGAATTAATTGAACAAAATCCTACAAAGATTATTGAGAATTTTAATAAGGAAGATTTTGATTTTGCGCTTATCTCTGCAACCGTTGATGAGTTGAAAAAAGGTAAAAATATTTCTTATAAGCACATTTACAAAGGACATATATGTATAGCAGTTGGAAGAAACTCACCCTTTTATACATTAGACTTTGTAACTCCAAGTGATCTAAAAAATACTAAATTAGTAACTTATGAAACATCTGATTATAACCAGATTTTAAAATTTACGAAAATAAACCCAGAGCAAGTGATAATTAGTTCAAATAGGACTAGCATGCTTTTTAAGCTAGTAAAAGAAAGTGATGCTTTATATATCTTCACGACTTTGCACTAAAGAATTTTCCAATGGTATTAAATGGAGATTTGAAAATAATCCCACTGAAGGATAAACAGATGCGATTATTCGAACTTGATTTTTGGCTAATCTATTTAGAAACAAAAGGTTTATCGAATTTGTATAATGAGTTTCTTGAAGATTTTATAGAACATTTTAAAAAAGTATAATTAATAAAAAGATAGTAATCAGTAAATATTTAAATGTAAAATCAGTTCTTTTTTATAAAAGATAATATTATCCTTCATCTAGGACTAATTAGTTTTACATCCTCCATCAATGGCAAAACTAATGATAAAAGGAGGATACAAAAGTGACTCAAGATCGATTTGAAGAAGCATATGAAATGTATAGAAATCAAAGTGATGACGAACAAATGATGGTAGAGGATTCAGTAAATCAGGACAAGGAGCATATTGTTGCTGTTCGTAAAAATGAAGATGGTGATTTAATTGGCTTCAGAACAAGTTTTAATCGTGAACTAGATTATCTTCAAGCTTTGCAGGAAGCAAAAAGTGGAAATTTAGCACATGTAGATGTAATTCATAAGTATGGTCGTGACATACTCAGAAGTGAACCGGATGGTATAGCAGAGAATAATTTGAGTAATTTACCAGAATTTTAAAATATGGATAAAAAAGAAAGCTCAGTACAAATTACTGAGCTTTTTACATTGTCAATTTTGAAAAACAAGAAAATAATTTAAATAGTTTTATTCATACTATTTCGAGCTATAAGAAGAAATATAACTTGTCCAAATTTTTGCTATTTAAAATTGATAGACCATTCTTAGACTTTAAGATTAACCAACAAGTACTTTAGATTAACTGCCAAGATTTCTTATTCTTGGTAATTGGAATTGTTCAGCGCTCGCTGCTTCCATTGCTCCTCCTTCGTTATGCTCGGAATTAGTTCGAATTCTGCTTCTATTAAGTCTACTGTCTCTAACTTTTACTCCTTGCTGTCCTCCTAATTCATCATTATTTTGTCCTGCAATGCCACTTCTTCCATTACCATCTGCAAATTGAGAATTGGTATTCGCAGTTTGACTATTATTTCTAGCGTTTTGTCCACCTTGATTTGCGTTCATTCCAACATTTCTATTGATCTGACCTCCGCCTTCTGCTCTTTGCTCGAGCTGGAAACGGACATCTTTAAGTTCAATGTTGAAAAAATTAAAATTGATTGAACCATCTTGATTAGCTGCTGCAAGCACCTCTTGAATTTCTTCTTTTAAAGCTTTGAAATCTTCAAATTCTGCTGCCATAGTAAAAAACACTCCTTTCTATCAATACTCTCACTATATTCAGTTTTAATAGTTTCTGATTAGACATTTAATAGATTCTTCAATTTTTTAAATACTTTAGAGAAAAAAGTTTATAGTAAATAATTTATTTCCCCTGAAATTCCCACTATAAAATGTTGTTTTTTCCAAGTAACAGGTACAAATTACACAGAATAATTCATTTTTTCACATTTAAATCATAGATTAGTAATGGAGTGTGATCTAGTTGAATCCTTTATTATTAAAAATAGTAAAATCATTTTGCGGTGTAATTGTTATCGATCTGTTATTACTTATTTATTGCTTGTTACTAGGTAGCTATTTTCATATTTTACATTCATTTACTTGGTTCGGATTTAACATAATTGTTTTACCTTTTAGCCTTTTAGCATTTATTATTTCAATTGTTTATTTTAGTAAAAAAATAGAAATTGAGGTATCAGAAGAAATTGATGATCTTGAAGAAATTGAAATTGAAATTGAAATTGAGCATTCAACAAGAATGGAAAAATACCATCAGGCAGAAAAAAATTGAACTGAGGTGGTAAAATGGACCTCGAAAATATTGTTTTACGAAATATTGAAGAGCGGATCAAACGGCTAAGAGCAAAACAAGATGAAGATGGTTCTTGGGAATTTTGTTTTGAAGGTTCAATAATAACGGATAGTTTTATGATTTTATTATTGAATGATCTTGAATACAAAAATCAAAAGGTGATTGATGGGATTATCGATCGTATCATCAATCTTCAACATCCTAATGGAGCTTGGAAATTATACGAAGATGAAAAAGATGGAAACATAAATGCAACAGTACAAGCTTACATAGCTCTATTAATCTCAAAAAAGTATTCAAAAGAACATTCAAGTATGAAGAAAGCTGAAAAATTTATACGTGAAAACGGTGGAATTAAAAAAACGCATTTTATGTTAAAAATGATTCTAGCTACTCATGGTTTGATTGAATATCCTAAATTATTTTACTTTCCAATGAGTTATTTTTTGCTACCGGATAAAATGCCGTTAAGTTTATTTGATCTAAGTAATTATGCTCGAGTTCATTTAGTTCCAATGATTCTTTGTATAAATAAGCGATTTAAAGTGAAATTGGATGAGGATCTAACTATCGATCATCTTCTGGAAACTAGTGAGGTAGAATGGTTTTACGAAGAGCGAGGAAGTTTTTATCAATTTTTACTTGAAGAAGGTAAGAAGCTAGCTTCATATCCTCTCTATTTTCACCAGAAAGGATATGAAAAGGCTGAAAGATTTATTCTGGATCGTATTGAAACAAATGGAACTTTTTTTAGCTATGCTAGTTCTACATTTTATATGATTTATGCTTTAATGGCTTTAGGCTATGAAGCAGCTTCATCTGTCATTCAAAATGCTCTACAAGGACTTCTTTCATATGCAGCCAATACTGAAGCGGGACTTCATATTCAAAATTCGCCATCAAAAGTTTGGGATACTGCATTATTGTCATATGCAATTCAAGAAGCTGGTCACCAGGTAAGTGATCCGATTGTTTCGAAATCAATAAAATACCTGATAAAGAAACAACAAAATATGAATGGTGACTGGAAGGTTCATGCTAAAAACTTAAGTCCTGGCGGTTGGGGTTTTTCTGATGTTAATTCTTTTATCCCAGATAATGATGATACAGGAGCAGTTTTAAGGGCGCTTGCAAGAAGTGCTTTGGATCAATCCACAATTCATGAAAGTTGGTTGAAGGGAGTTCATTTTTTACTTGGACTTCAAAATGACGATGGTGGATGGGGAGCATTCGAAAAAAATGTAACAAATAAGTGGTTAACATTTTTACCAATTGAAAATGCAAAAGATGCAATCATCGATCCTTCTACTCCAGATTTAACTGGACGAATATTAGAATTTATTGGACACTATACGACGATTTCAAACGATGATCCGATTGTGAAAAAGGCGGTTAATTGGCTTTTAAAAAACCAAAAAACAAATGGTAGTTGGTATGGTAGATGGGGTATTTGTTATATTTATGGGACTTGGGCAGCGATTACTGGTCTTCGAGCCGTGGGAATTCCTAAAAATCATGAGGCAATTAAAAAAGCGGAGAAATGGTTAGTTAGTATTCAAAATGAAGATGGAGGTTGGGGTGAATCAGGTCTTGCACCTGTAAAAAATAAATATATTCCATTAAAATATAGTACACCTAGTCAAACAGCGTGGGCAGTTGATACATTACTTTTAATTCGTAATAAAGAAGATGAAGTAATTAGAAAAGCGATTAAATTTTTAACTACTCAAAGTGAATTAACAAATAAATCATTAACTTATCCAACTGGATTAGGATTACCTGGTCAGTTTTATATTCACTATCATAGCTATAATGAAATTTATCCGCTATTAGCACTAGCACACTATAAAAATAGTTAAATAATACTATTATGTAAACAAAATAAATTTATTTTTGGAAATCTTTCCATAAATGTCTTTTCTTTATCATATAAATATAGTAAACTGATTTATATTAAATATAACTAAATAATCCTTATCGAGAGTGGTGGAGGGACTGGCCCTTTGAAACCCGGCAACTTTAGCGAAAGCTAAAAAGTGCTAAATCCAGCATGTTTAAAACATGAGAGATAAGGCGTGATCTGTACTTAAACGTCATTCTCTCATTTTTTTTGAGAGAATGACGTTTTTTATTTTATATAAACGGGAAGTGATTGAATGGGCTTATTGGAAAAGTTAAAAGATGGAATTGTTTTAGGTGATGGTGCAATGGGAACGCTTTTGTATTCTGGCGGACTTCACAGTTGTTTTGAAGAACTGAATATTACTGAGCGTGATCGAATCATTCATATACATGAACAATATATAGATGCTGGCGCAGAAGTGATTCAAACAAATTCGTACGGTGCGAATGCTGGAAAACTGAGACAATATGGTTTGGAAAAGCTGGTTAAGCAAATTAATCAAATGGCTGTTAGAAATGCTAGAGCGGCTTCAAAAGGAAGAGCTTTAGTAATTGGTGGTATAGGTGGAATGAAATATGTAGGTTCTACTTTTACGACACCTTTAGAACGAGAGATGATGCTACTTGAGCAAGCTTCAGCGTTACTAGAAGAAGGCGTAGATGGTATCATGCTTGAAACATTTTATGATGAAAATGAATTATATGATGCTGTAAATCTATTAAGAGGAAGAACGGATTTACCAATTATTGCGCAAGTAACACTACAAGAAATTGGCATCATGCAAAGTGGCCAATATATTGAAAAAATTCTTCCTAATTTAATCGATTTGGGTGCAGATGTTGTTGGAATCAATTGTCATCTAGGACCACTTCATATGTTGGAGTCATTAAATACCGTTTCATTACCAACAAATGGTTACTTATCGGCATTTCCTAATTCAGGATTACCGCTATACAATGAGGGAAAATACGTATACAAATCGAATCCAGAATATTTTGAAGATATGGCAAAACCATTTATTGAACAAGGTGTAAGACTAATCGGTGGATGTTGTGGTACTACACCAGCTCATATCGCTGCTTTACGAAGTAAGATTGAAATTTTACAGCCTGTTACAAAAAAAGAAGTGAAAAACAGAACAATTAAAATTACAATCCCTAAGCAAGAAGAACAAAAGAATGAAACTTTAGCAGAAAAGGCAAAAAAGAGAACGACGATCATTGCAGAACTAGATCCGCCAAAAACATTACAAACTAGAAAGTTTTTTGAAGGGGCGAAAGCATTACATAGCGCAGGGGCTGATGCAATTACGCTAGCAGATAATCCACTAGCTTCACCTAGAATTTCGAACGTGGCGATGGCCTCACTGCTTCAAAGATTGGATGTTCCAGTTTTGACGCATTTAACTTGTAGAGATCGTAATATGATTGGACTTCAATCTCATTTAATGGGGCTATCAACATTAGGATTAAATGAAGTTCTTGCTATAACAGGTGATCCAGCAAGGGTAGGAGATTTTCCGGGTGCAACTTCAGTATATGATGTAGCCTCACTTGAACTAATTCGAATGATTAAGGAAATGAACGATGGTAGGCTTTATTCCGGTAAAAGTTTAGGAAATGGAACGAGGTTTTCTGTTGCAGCTGCTTTTAACCCGAATGTTCGAAAATTTGATGCCGCAATTAAAAGGCTTGAGAAAAAGGTTGAAGCGGGAGCAGATTATTTTTTAACTCAGCCAATTTATGATTTTGAAACGATTGATAAGTTATATGAGGCAACACGTCATATTAAACAGCCAATTTTTATTGGAATTATGCCACTTGTTAGTAAGAAGAATGCTGATTTTATTCATTATGAAGTTCCAGGAATTACTTTATCCGAAGAGGTAAGAAACAGAATTTCATCAGTTGAACCAGAGAGAGCAGTTGATGAAGGTAAAAAAATTGCAAAAGAGCTTATTGATTATATTAAGGATAAATTTAACGGCATTTATTTTATCACTCCATTTTTGAAGTATGAAATAACTCAGGACTTAATTCAATTTACTAAAAGCAGCAATAAAGAGGAGATTCAACTATGAAAACTTTAGACGTAGCATTAAAAGAAAAAATATTACTTCTTGATGGAGCAATGGGAACGATGATCCAGCAAAGAAACTTAACAGCAGATGACTTTGGTGGAGAAGAATACGAGGGCTGTAATGAATATTTAGTTGTTACAAGACCAGATGTTATACAAGAAATTCATGAGGAGTATATATTTGCTGGGTCTGACATAATCGAAACGAACACTTTTGGAGCAACAAATATTGTATTATCCGATTATAATTTACAGCATTTAGATATTGAATTAAATGAAATTGCAGCAAGGATTGCAAAGCAAGCTGTTGAAGCGTCGGGTAAAGATGTATATGTTGCAGGTGCGATGGGGCCAACAACAAAAGCAATCAGTGTTACAGGTGGTGTGACTTTTGATGAATTAATTACTGCATATAATCGACAAGCAACTGGATTAATTAAAGGTGGTGTAGACGTTTTATTAGTTGAAACTTGTCAAGATATGAGAAATGTTAAAGCTGCTTGTATTGGGATTAGTAACGCATTTAACGAATTAAATATAAAATTACCCGTTATGATTTCCGGAACGATTGAACCAATGGGGACAACATTAGCAGGTCAAACAATTGATGCTTTCTATTTAGCCATTGAACATATTTCTCCTATTTCAATTGGATTGAACTGTGCAACAGGACCTGAGTTTATGAGGGATCATGTTCGTTCATTGTCAGAACTATCTGAGACATTTGTTTCATGTTATCCAAATGCTGGTTTACCAGATGAAGATGGACATTATCATGAATCACCAGAATCATTAGCACACAAAGTACGTGATTTCGCTGAACAAGGATGGATTAACATTATAGGTGGTTGTTGTGGAACAACTCCTGAACATATTAGGGCAATGAAAGAAGCGGTAAATGGAATAACTCCTCGTCAACCTAAAAAAAGAGAGGATCATGCGGTTAGTGGTTTAGAATCACTTCGCTATGACGATAGTATGAGACCACTTTTCGTCGGTGAAAGAACTAACGTTATTGGATCTCGTAAATTTAAAAATTTAATAGCTGACGGGAAATTTGAAGAAGCTTCAGAAATTGCGAGAGCTCAAGTGAAAAAAGGTGCGCATGTCATCGACGTATGTATGGCAGATCCTGATCGAGATGAAGTTGAAGATATAGAAAATTTCGTTAAGCAATTAGTTAATAAAGTAAAAGTACCAATCATGATTGATTCAACTGATGAAAAAGTAATTGAATTAGCACTAACTTATATTCAAGGTAAAGCGATCATTAATTCGATTAATCTTGAAGATGGGGAGGAACGATTTGAAAAGATTTTACCTTTCATTCATAAATATGGTGCTGCAGTTGTAGTTGGTACGATTGATGAAGATGGGATGGCTGTATCGGCAGAAAGAAAATTAGAAATTGCAAAAAGAAGTTATCAATTATTAACTGAAAAATACAAAATTCGTGCGACAGACATCATCTTTGATCCGCTTGTTTTCCCTGTTGGAACAGGTGATACGCAGTATATCGGTTCTGCAAAAGCGACCATTGATGGCATTAAATTAATTAAAGATGAATTTCCGGAATGTTTAACGATTTTAGGTTTAAGTAATATTTCATTCGGATTACCAAATGCTGGTCGTGAAGTGTTAAATGCAGTTTTCTTATATCATTCTACAAAAGCTGGTCTTGATTATGCGATTGTAAATACTGAGAAATTAGAACGATTTGCTTCAATTCCTGCAGAAGAACGCGAGCTTGCTGAGAATTTATTATTCCATACGTCTCAAGAAACATTAGATAAATTTGTTGAGCATTTTAGAAATTCAGTAAAGAAAGAAGAAAAACCGAAAGAACAGCTTCCGATTGAAGAAAGATTAGCTGCGTGTGTAATTGAAGGTTCAAAGCAAGGATTAATAGAAGATCTGCAAGCTTGTCTCGACCGTGGTGACATACCGTTAAACATTATTAATGGCCCACTTATGACCGGGATGGATGAGGTTGGAAGACTTTTCAATAATAATGAGCTTATCGTAGCTGAAGTATTACAAAGTGCAGAAGTAATGAAGGCATCTGTAAACTTTTTAGAGCAATTTATGGAGAAAACGGAAAGCTCTAGAAAAGGTAAAGTCATTTTAGCAACTGTTAAAGGTGATGTTCATGATATCGGAAAAAATTTAGTTGATATTATTTTGACGAATAATGGCTTTGATGTTGTCAACTTAGGCATTAATATTCGACCAGATGATTTAATTACAAAGATACGTGAAAATAAACCAGACATTATTGGTTTATCAGGCTTATTAGTAAAGTCTGCTCAACAAATGGTTATTACTGCTGGTGACTTAAAAAGTGCAGGAATTAATACACCAATATTAGTTGGTGGCGCTGCATTAACTAGAAAATTTACTGAAAACCGTATTCAGCCAATTTACGATGGATTAGTTGTTTACTCAAATGATGCAATGACTGGTTTAGATTTAGCAAATAAGATTGTTAATCCAGATCAATTAAAAGTATTAGAAGAAAAGAAAAAGGCAATTAAAAAAATAGACAATGTTATTGAATTGCCTGTTCCTGAAGTTAGTACAAAGAGATCAGCAATACAAAAATCAGATTGCCTAGTTCCTTCATCATTAAGTAAAACGGTCATTAAAAATATTCCAGTAGCTCAAGTGGCACCTTTTATTAATTATCAAATGCTAATAGGACATCATTTGGGTGTAAAAGGTAAATGGGAAAATCAAGAACGTGGCCAAGAATTATACGAGTTAGTTCAAGAATTCTTAAAAGATGGAAATGAATATTTTGACTGCCAAGTAATCTATCAATTTTTCCCTGCTCAAAGTGATGGCAATAATGTCATTATCTATGACTCTGAAACGAAAAAACCGATTGAACGTTTTCAATTTCCTAGACAAAGAAAAGAACCAAATCTTTGTATAAGCGACTTTTTAAATCCTGTTGGTGAAGAGATGGATTATGTTGGATTCTTCTCTGTAACATCGGGACCACGAGTAAGAAATATTGCTGAAAGATTGAAACAAGAAGGGGAGTATTTAAAAAGTCACGTTTTATTCTCATTAGCCCTAGAATTAGCAGAAGGTTTAGCTGAAAAAACACATATGTTGATGAGAGAAAAATGGGGATTCCCAGATCGTCCGGATTTCACGATGTCTGAGCGCTTTAAAGCAAGATATCAAGGAATCAGGGTTTCATTTGGTTATCCTGCGTGTCCAAATCTTGAGGATCAAGAAAAGCTATTTAAGTTAATTAACCCAAATGAAATTGGGATTAATCTGACAGAAGGATTTATGATGCTACCAGAAGCATCTGTAACTGCAATGGTATTCTCGCATAAAGATGGAAGATATTTTTCAGTTTAAAAAGTGAGAATAATTATTCATTTGATTCAATAAAACCATAATTTAGTTTAGATATTTCAAATAGGTAGTAGAAATAGTTCATGCATCAATCTACTACCTTTTTCTTAAGAAAAAAGAGGAGTGGAAAAAATGCCTGTAATTATCAACAAAGATCTACCTGCTACGGAAATTCTAACGAAAGAAAATGTTTTTTATATGACAAAAGATCGAGCGGAGTCACAAGATATAAGACCGCTTCAAATAGGGATTTTAAACTTAATGCCAACTAAAATTGAAACCGAAACGCAATTATTACGTTTAATTGCAAATTCACCTTTACAAGTAGATATCGATTTAATCGGTACTGAATCATACAAGCCAAAAAATGTTTCAGAAGAGCATGTTTCAAGCTTTTATAAAACCATTTCACAAATTCAAAATACAAAATATGATGGCTTTATTATTACCGGTGCTCCTGTTGAGACATTGGACTTTGAAGAAGTTGAATATTGGTCGGAACTTAAAGAAATCATGGATTTCACAACTGAAAATGTAACATCTACATTGCATATATGTTGGGGTGCACAAGCAGGTCTTTATCATCACTACGGAGTTCCAAAATACACTTTAAATAAAAAAATGTTTGGTGTTTTCCCTCACTCAGTAGAGGATCGTTTTGTGAAACTAGTACGTGGCTTTGATGATGAGTATTATGTACCGCATTCAAGACACACTGAAGTTAGGAAGGAAGATATCGATCAAATAGGAGATTTGAAGATTTTAAGTCTATCAGATGATGCAGGTGTTCATCTTGTTACTAGTGAGGATGGAAAACAAATTTTCGCAACTGGACATCATGAATATTGTATTAATACTTTAAAATCAGAATATGAAAGAGATGTACAAAGAGGAGCGGAAATTACTATTCCAAAAAACTATTTCCTTAATGACAATCCTGAAAAACCACCTATTGTACGTTGGAGAAGCCATGCTAATCTACTTTTCTCGAATTGGTTAAATTATTACGTTTATCAAGAAACCCCTTACAATTTATAATTTTTTATTTTAAGTTTCATAATTTCGTCAAATACTAAATAAAAATAATTGGAAAATTTAAAAAAATGTTTGCTATTTTCATAAAACATTCCCATAATGGAAATAATATCAAATTTTAACGGAGGAGATCATATGAAAGACTGTATATCTATCGGCCTATTAGGACTAGGAACTGTTGGAAGTGGTGTTGTAAAAATTGTTGAAGATCATCAGGATAGATTAGCCCATCAAATCGGTTGTTCTGTTCAAGTAAAGAAGGTTCTTGTTAAGGATCTTGAAAAGGAACGCTCAATTTCAATTCAAAAGGATTTATTAACAACAGATGCATATGAAATTTTAGATGATGCAGAAGTAGATGTTGTAGTAGAGGTAATGGGTGGAATTGAAGATGCTAGACAATACATACTCCATGCTCTTCGTAATAAAAAGCATGTAGTCACAGCTAATAAAGATTTAATGGCTTTATATGGTACTGAATTACTCCGTGTAGCAAATGAGAATAAATGCGATTTATTCTATGAAGCTAGTGTTGCTGGTGGTATTCCGATTATTCGTAGTTTAGTAGATGGATTAGCTGCAGACCGTGTAACTAAGCTAATGGGAATTGTAAATGGAACGACAAACTTTATTCTTACAAAGATGAGCAATGAAGGAAAAGCATATGAGGATGTGTTAAAAGAAGCTCAGGAACTCGGCTTTGCAGAAGCAGATCCAACATCTGATGTTGAAGGACTAGATGCTGCGAGAAAAATGACAATTTTAGCTAAATTAGGTTTTTCAATGGATGTTGAACTAGAAGATGTGCAAGTACGTGGAATTAGTTCAGTATCTTCAGAAGACATCGATTTTGCTAAATACTTTGGTTATACAATGAAATTAATCGGTTATGCGAAAAGAAACGATAATCGAATTGAAGTTAGTGTTGGACCAACTTTAATTGCCCATAATCATCCATTAGCATCAGTTAGCAATGAATTTAATGCAGTTTATGTATATGGGGAAGCTGTAGGAGAAACGATGTTCTATGGCCCAGGTGCTGGTAGTTTACCAACTGCAACTGCAATCGTATCAGACTTAGTTGCAGTAATGAAAAATATGCGACTTGGTGTAAACGGTACAAGTGCTGTTTTACCACAATATCCAAAAGAAATTAAGGAAGATCATGAAATTTATTTTAAATCTTTCTTCCGCTTTACAGTAAAAGATCAATTAGGTTCGTTCGCTGAAATTACTTCAATTTTTACAGAATCTGATATAAGTTTTGAGAAAATTATTCAAGTTCCATTAAAGCATAAAGGTCTTGCTGAAATCATCTTAGTAACACACCATGCTTCATATTCAGCATACAAAAAAGTATTGGAAAATTTAGAAACATCTGAGGTAGTCGATGAAGTACGTAGCTATTATCGAATTGCAGGTGAAGATCTTGATGTATAAAGGATTAATTGAAAAATATTCAAATTTCTTACCAATCAATGAAGAAACACCAAAATTAACTTTAAATGAAGGAAATACACCATTATTATTTTTACCTCACTTATCAAAGGAGTGGGGAATTGAATTATTTGTTAAGTTAGAAGGGCTAAACCCAACAGGTTCATTTAAAGATCGTGGGATGGTAATGGCAGTTGCTAAAGCAAAGGAAGCAGGAAGTTCAGCAATTATTTGTGCATCAACAGGTAATACATCTGCTGCCGCTGCTGCTTATGCTGCAAGAGCTGGTATGAAATGTTTTGTTATAATTCCTAATGGCAAAATTGCATATGGTAAACTTGCGCAGGCTGTCATGTATGGAGCACATATAATTAGTATCGATGGAAATTTTGATCACGCATTACAAATGGTAAGGAAAATTAGTGAGTCTGAACCAATCACCCTAGTAAATTCCGTAAACCCATATCGAATCGAGGGCCAGAAAACAGCTGCCTTTGAAATTTGTGAGCAATTGGAAGAAGCTCCAGATATATTAGCAATTCCAGTTGGAAATGCAGGGAATATTACAGCTTATTGGAAAGGATTTAATGAATACAAATTATCAAAAGGTTATCAATTACCTAAAATGCATGGTTTTCAAGCAGAAGGTGCAGCACCAATTGTTAATAATAAAAAGATTGATAATCCCGAAACAATTGCAACAGCTATTCGTATTGGTAACCCAGCAAGCTGGGAGCACGCAGTAAATGCAATTGAACAGTCAAACGGAGCAATTGATAGTGTATCAGATGAAGAAATTCTACAAGCTTATAAATGGATTGCGTCAAAAGAAGGCATATTTGCAGAACCAGGTTCATGTGCAAGTATTGCTGGAATATTTAAACAAGTACAGTCTGGTGTAATCAAAAAAGGCTCAAAAGTAGTAGCCATTTTAACAGGTAATGGATTAAAGGATCCAGATATCGCAATACAATCAAGTAAAATTGAACCAATATTGTTACCAAATGAAGAAAAAATTGTATTAGATCATTTACAAGGTGTGGTTTCGATATGAAAAAACTTTTACAAATAACAGTTCCTGCAAGCACTGCAAATGTGGGACCTGGTTTTGATTCAATTGGTATTGCTTTAGATCGATACTTAACTATTGAAGTATATGAACATGATCAATATAGCTGTGAGGGATTTAGTGAATATTTGAAAGAAATACCACTTGATCAGACAAATTTAATCTTAAAAACAGCAATTGATGTTGCAAAAGTAAATCATAAATCTTTGCCAACATGTCATTTAAAGCTTGAAAGTAATATTCCGTTAACAAGAGGTTTAGGAAGTAGTGCCTCAGCAATAGTAGGTGGCATTATTCTAGCAAATGAACTTTGTAATCTTCAATTATCTTTAGAAGAACAGCTTAGAATCGCAACTTCAATTGAAGGTCATATGGATAATGTCGGAGCATCACTTTATGGCGGCTTAGTTATTGGGACTTTTATAGATGGAAAAGCATATATCCAAAACTCGACATTAAATAAAGTGTCAGTAGTAGCAATTATACCAAAATACGAATTAGAAACTGTCCATGCAAGAAATATATTACCCTCAACGATTCCTTATAAGGACGCTATTCAATCTAGCAGCTATAGTAATATATTAGTTTTAGCACTCTTAACGGAAAATTGGGCATTAGCAGGCGATATGATGAAACGAGATCTATTTCACGAACCATATCGATGCAAAATTGTAAAAGAGCTAGACACCCTAAAACAAATCGAATTACCTGAATATGTTCATGGATTTGTATTAAGTGGTGCCGGTCCAACAGTATTAGCATTTGTTTCGATCGAAGGTTGCACTGAAGCAATTGACTATTTTACAGGTTTATTTCCAAATTGTGATGTAAGTGAAATAAAAATAGAAAACAAAGGTGCAACAGTTAAACATTCAATCCATTCGAATTAAAAGAAACCACTCAACTAAGGATAGTTGAGTGGTTTCTTATTTTTCGGATAAATCTGAAGTGCAAATAAAATAGGGTGGAACTGCAATTAAAATCAGTGAAAGTGCAAATAAAAATTGTGAAACTGCAATTAAATCTAAAGTGCAAATAAAAAGGAGGGAAGTGCAATTAAAATCAGTGGAACTGCAATTAAATCTAAAGTGTAAATAAAAAGGGTAGAGCTGCAATTAAATTATGTGAAACTGAAAATAAAAATTACTAAACTGCAATTAAAAAATTCGAATCTGCAAATAAAATCACTAATACAGCAAATAAGAGCATCATCTATAAATAAATTAAGCGAAAATCACAAGAACTAACAATAAATTAGAATAAGGAATCAATAATTCTTTATTTTTCTCGTTCTTTCATATATTTTTCTGCAAGTAATTGTTTAACTTGATTATAAGTTAAACCAGAATTTGCATTTTTTCTTTTCACTTCGTTAATGTCGGTTCCGGTTATCGTAAAGCGTTTATCTTTCATGTGGTTTCATCTCCAAAACAAAATATTTAATTTTATTATTTATTTGTAAGACAGAAAATATGCTTTTAAAAGATTATGTCATTAAATCGTTATTTTTATTGAAATAAAGAAATGATAAAATTATTGGTAATATAAGGGATAGGGGGTGACTGGTTCTTTGATTATTTGCCAAAAAAGTTTTTTGGTTATCCTTTTAATGAGGAAGATGATGAATTAATTCAAGGGAAAATTTACTTATTAAAAAAGGAACCTTGGTTTGAACCATACAAAATCTATGCATTGGAAATTTCTCAAAGAAAAAGTATTCGAAAATTAATCGTAAAATTAGAGATGCTAGAGATTCGATCAAATGAGGAAAAGAGAAATGAATTCTTATATAAATTAGATTGGCGATTATTTGATTTAAATCCGAATGGAATTAGAAATAGAAAAACGAGCCCGAATTAAGGGCTCGTTTTTCTTATTTTTTATAAACTTTTACAGTAACTGTTTTAACTCCCCATTTTTGGGCGTTTTTCTGACTTGGGATAAATACATCAATTTTATTTCCTTTTAGTGAACCGCCAGTATCTCCAGCAATTGCATAGCCGTAGCCTTCTACATATACTTTAGAACCTAGTGGAATTACTTTTGGATCCACAGAAATAACTTTTGCTTTTGGATTCTTTTTTAAATCTATTCCAGTAGCTGTTTTACCACTACACCCTTTACAGCTACCAGTGTAAGCTGTAGCTTTCATTTTAATTACTTTATAAGGTGTAGCAGCTTTAGCTGTTGTTTTTTTAGTTGTTGTCGTTTTTTTCTTAGTTGCTGGTTTAATTTGCAATACTTGATTTACTTTAATTAGGTCTGATTTTAAATGGTTCCAAGATTTAATCTGAGAAACTGTTACCTTTTGTTTTTTTGCGATAGCAGATAAGGTATCTCCAGATTTAACTTTGTAAGTTGCTGCGTATGTATTTGTCGTAAATCCCATTGTTAGAATAACAGTAGTAACAAAACATGTCATTAATTTTTTCATATTTCCCGCTCCTGTCCATCTTCTATGTATAATACTTTACCATGGGAATGTGACAGTAAGATTTCAGTAGTTTTATTTTATATTACAAATATATTACCTTTTTTTATAATTTTCTATAAATTCTGCAAAATAGCTACAGGTTAATTCGACAAATTTCCCATTTAAGAATGTTCATTGCTGATTTATGGGCCAAGATACTTGATTTTAAAGGGCTGAAGCGATGAATTGAAAAGTTAATAGGGAGAAAGTTAAACAGTAAAAACTTTTCAATATGGTATTAAATAGTCTAGAAAAACATATTTTTTTAGGACAATTGAGATGGTTTTTATTAATTTAGAATTAAAAACTATGTAACAATTAGTGAGGTTTTGTAATATTTACTTCATATTTAAGGTTAAATAATCCTGAATTTTAGTTTCAAAATCTACTGAAATTTACTAAAAACTACCTTCAGAATGAATCATGCTAAACATTACTTACTATTAAATAGACAAAATGTACGATTACACCAAAATTCAACAAGCTTGTGTAGGATTTAAAATTGGTAAAAAGTAGTATGATTAGACTAAATATTTTGAATAATGTAT
Organism: Bacillus sp. AFS053548; assembly: GCF_002575105.1. Taxonomy (NCBI): domain Bacteria; kingdom Bacillati; phylum Bacillota; class Bacilli; order Caryophanales; family Bacillaceae; genus Bacillus; species Bacillus sp. AFS053548. Next base: position 105,573 of record NZ_NUHI01000003.1, read on the forward strand.
AATAACAAATGTACTTATAAAACCAAAAGGTGGGGTCGTATGTCAACAAATACATATTCACTTACATGGGATTTAGATGTTTTCTTTAAAGGAGGCAGTGAATCTCCTGTATTCGCTTCATACATAAAAGAAATTACTAATTTAGTAGAAAGAATTGAAAGACAGGTTTCTTTGTTTTCTGCTCCTAAAAGTAGTGATGAAGTTGAGGAATTAGCTGATATCATAGGTAATATTGAAGTAATAGGAAAAAAATTATCGCAAGCTGGTGGATTTGTTAGCTGTTTACAAGCTCAAAATATGGCTGATCAAAAGGCTAATTTATTAAGAGGAACTTTAACACAGCTTTATGCAACATTTTCTACTTCTTTAACAAGATTCCATAGTCAATTAACTAAAATTGAAGATTCTGTTTGGAAAGATATTTTAGAAACTGATGAGTATAAGGAAATTTCTTTCGCATTAAATGAGCGTCGTCAAAATGCTAGTGAATTATTATCAGTTGAACAAGAGGCATTAATTACTGCCCTTTCAGTTGACGGATATCATGGTTGGGGCCAAATGTACGATACTGTTGTTGGAAAAATGCAGATCGAACATGATGATAAACTTTTATCTGTTGGTCAAGCATCAAATCTATTTTCTTCTAAGGGACGCAATGAGCGTAAAGAGATTTTTGAAAAATGGGAAGAAACATGGGGTGAAGAGTCAGATTATTTCGCAAAAATATTAAACCATCTTGCAGGTTTCCGTTTAAGTGTATATGGACAACGTGGATGGAATAATGTATTAAAAGAACCATTATCAATTAATCGTATGAGTCAGGAAACACTTGATTCAATGTGGGGTGCGATAATCGACAATAAAGCTCCATTTGTTGAATATTTAGAAAGAAAAGCTAAATTACTAGGCGTAGAGAAATTAAGTTGGTATGATTTAGATGCACCTGTGGCTGATATTGATTCTACCGTTTCATATTCTGAAGGTGCAGAATTTATATTGGATCAATTTGGTAAGTTTGGTGATGAATTAACTAGTTTTACAAAGATGGCGTTTGAAGACTCTTGGATTGAAGCAGAGGATCGTGCGGGCAAACGTCCAGGAGGTTTCTGTACAGGATTTCCTGAAAGTAGCCAATCTCGTATTTTCATGACGTATTCAGGTACACCTTCGAATGTTTCGACATTAGCACATGAATTAGGGCATGCTTTCCATTCATTTGCGATGAAAGATGTTCATACACTTAATAAATATTATGCAATGAATGTTGCTGAAACAGCTTCTACATTTGCAGAAATGATCGTAGCTGATGCAGCTGTTAAAAATGCGAGTTCCGATCAGGAGCGTTTAGCTCTTTTAGAAGATAAAATTCAACGTAGTGTTGCATTTTATATGAATATTCATGCTCGCTTCCTGTTTGAAACGCGTTTTTATGAAGAGCGTAAAAATGGTGTCGTAAGTAAAAATAAAATAAATGAACTAATGGAAGAAGCTCAAAAAGAAGCGTATTGTGGAGCTTTAGAAGAGTATCATCCACATTTTTGGGCATCAAAGCTACACTTTTATATTACAGGTGTGCCGTTTTATAACTTCCCATACACTTTTGGATACTTATTCTCATTAGGAATTTATGCAAAAGCATTGGAAGAAGGCAAGAGCTATGAACAGAAATATATTGCTCTTTTAAAAGATACAGCTTCTATGACAGTTGAAGAATTAGCTCAAAAACATTTAGGTGTAGATTTAACAAAACGTGATTTCTGGGAGAAGGCAGTAAAACTATCTCTTAAAGACGTTGAAGAATTTTTATCGATCACTGAATGATAACTTTTTATGAGGACTCGTTTAATTACGAGTTCTTTTCCTGTTTTAAATGATTTTATTAAGGTTTTTGTAGTTTTATTAAAAAAAGATAAGAAAATACGGAGGGGTTTCTAATCATTACCTCTTTAGTAGGGGAGTGACTAAAGTGAATAGTTTTAAATTTTTAAAACCATATAAAATATCTATTTTTGCAGCAATCGTCTTTTTACTTTTAGAGTTAGTAGTTGAATTATTTCAACCATATATTTTATCTAATATCATTAACAATGGAATAGTTCACAAAGACATGGCTTATGTTACAAAATGGGGAATCGTCATGATCGTGTTATCGATCGTTGCTTTTATTGGAGGAGTATTAAATACTTTTTATGCTACTCATATTGCTCAAAGCTATTCATTTACGTTAAGGAAAACATTATTTGAGAAAGTTCAAACTTTTTCATTTACGACGTTTAGTTATTTACCAACTTCATCAATCATTACTAGATTGACAAATGACGTATCACAATTACAAAGTGCAGTTTTTATGAGCTTAAGAATTATTTTGAGAGCACCATTAATCGTAACTGGTAGTGTCGTAATGGCATTAATTTTGAATTGGAAGCTTTCATTTATACTATTTTTAATTTTACCTTTCTTATTCATATTCCTAAATTGGATGGTTAAAAAAGGTAGAAGGCTATTTAAGAATGTTCAAGATAATGTGGATATTGTAAATAGTGTGCTAAGAGAAAATTTAGTAGGAATGAAATTAATTAAAGCCTTTGTACGAAATGACCATGAAAATAATCGATTTCAACATATAAATCAAAATTTAAAACAAAAAACCTCTGTTGCATTACGAACAATGGAAATTACGATGCCAGTCATGCTTCTATTTATGAATGCTTCCATTCTGATCGTATTGTGGTTTGGAAATAGTAAAGTTCATTCACACGAAACGAATATTGGAGATATTGTTGCAATCGTAAATTATATTTCCCGTATTACTTCATCATTTACTGTCTTTTCATTTATTATTAGTGCGTTTTCAAGAATGAGAGCTTCTTCTGAACGAATCGATGAAATATTAACGATTGAAGAAGACTTTGTAGAAAAGAATGAAGGAAATCAACTAGCAAATCGTTTAGAAGGAAAAATTCAATTCCATCAAGTTTCTTTTAGTTATCCAAATTCTGAAAAAGAAGTGCTAAAAAATATATCATTTGTTGCATACCCCGAACAAACAATTGCAATCTTGGGTTCAACAGGTTCTGGAAAAACATCTTTATTCCAATTAATCCCTCGCTTATACGATGTTAATTCTGGAACAATTTTAATTGATGATCAAGATATACGTAAAATAAATAGTAAGCAACTAAGAGGACAAATTGGATATGTACCACAAGAGGCTCTACTATTTACAGGAACAATCAAAGAAAATTTACTAATGGGTAGAGAAAGTGCATCAGATGAGGAAGTTTATTTAGCTGCTAAACATGCACAAATTCACGATTCAATTCTGGATTTTTCAAATGGATATGAAAGTTTAATTGGTCAAAAAGGAGTTAACCTTTCAGGTGGGCAAAAACAAAGACTTTCGATTGCAAGAGCAATTCTTCGTAAACCAAGTATCTTATTACTTGATGATAGTACTAGTGCATTAGATTTAAAAACCGAAGCTAGCTTGATTGAAGCCTTAAAAAATTACGAGTGTACCACATTAATCATCACTCAAAAAATCAGCACTGCTAAAAATGCAGATAAAATATTAATTATAGATGAAGGTGAACTTGTAGAAGAGGGTACACACGAATCATTATTAAAGAGTTCAAAACTATATAAAGCAATCTACTATTCACAATATGGAAAGGAGGAAATTCATAATGTTAAAGGAGCTAACTAAACCTTTCCAATATAACCACTTACAATTATCAAAGGATAAGAAGAAAAAGGAAGCGTCTCGAGCAGATAACGTTTCCTCAACATTAAAAAGAATATGGTCCTACCTAGCATTAATGAAAGGTAAATTAGTTGTCGTACTTTCTATGGTTTTAGTAAGCTCTGTACTCGGTTTATTAGGACCTATATTAGTTGGCTATTCAATCGACCATTATATTCTAAAAGATAATTTAAGTGGTTTAAGTTGGTTAATTGTTGCTTTAGTGTTTATTTACTTAGGTTATTCAGCATCTTTGTTTTTACAAAATTTTTGGATGATTGATATTGCACAAAACACTGTAACAAAAATGAGAACAGAATTATTTAATATGTTTCATAAATTACCAATGTCATTTTTTGAAAAGAGACAACACGGAGAGTTAATGAGCCGTGTAACAAATGACTTGGAAAATGTAAGTTCGACTTTAAATACATCAGTAATCCAAGTATTTTCAAGTGTTTTAACTTTAGTCGGTACTGTTTCAGTAATGCTTTGGTATAGTCCAATTTTAACTTTATTGACTTTATCAATTGTTCCAATTTTAATAATTGGTATAAAATGGATAACGCACCGTACTGGCCAACTTTATAAAATCCAACAACGTAACTTAGGTGAGTTAAATGGATTTATCGAAGAAACAGTTTCCGGCCAAAGAATCATTAAGACTTTCTCTCAAGAAGATAAAATGATTCGAGATTTTTTAAATAAAAATGAAAAATTGAAAAACTCAGGATTTTGGGCATTTATCTTTGCCGGATTTATTCCTAAATTCATGAATGTATTAAACAATGTAAGCTTTGCAATCATTGCAGGTATTGGTGGCTATTTTGCCTATAAGGGTCATATCTCGATTGGAACAATCGTTGTTTTTACTGAGTATTCAAGACAATTTACTCGTCCATTAAACGATTTATCAAATCAGTTTAATACATTACTTTCTGCGATCGCTGGAGCTGAAAGAGTATTCTCCATCATCGATGAGGATATTGAAGCGATTGATGAATCCCATATTATTAACGATCAAAAAGTTATTCAAGGTGAAGTTGAATTTAAAAATGTAAATTTTTCTTATGGGAAGAATTCAAATACATTAACAGATGTTTCATTCAAAGTATCACAAGGTGAGAAAATTGCCTTAATCGGACCAACTGGTGCAGGTAAAACTACAGTAGTAAATTTACTTTCACGCTTTTATCAAATCAATAGTGGTGATATACTCATAGATAATGTAAGTATTGGTGAATATTCTAGAAAAAACTTGAGACAGCAAATGGCATTTGTTTTACAAGATTCATTTTTATTTAAAGGAACAATTCGAGAAAATATTCGATATGGTCGTTTAGATGCAACAGATGAAGAAGTAGAAGAGGCTGCAAAGCTTGCCAATGCACATAGTTTTATTATGAAATCTTCAAAAGGATATGATACAATTTTACAACAAGATGATCAGCAAATTAGTCAAGGTCAAAAGCAACTTCTCTCAATTGCTCGAGCTATTCTAGCAAATCCTGCAATTTTAATTTTAGATGAAGCAACAAGTAGTATTGATACAATTACTGAAATTAAAATTCAAGAAGCTTTACAAAGACTAATGCAAGGCCGAACAAGCTTTGTCATAGCTCATCGACTTAATACAATTAAAAATGCTAATCAAATACTTGTTTTGAAAAATGGAATGTGTATAGAGAGAGGTTCACATGAAGAATTAATTGATAAACAAGGTTTTTACTATGAATTAGTAAAACATCAAGGGATGAATGAAGATCAGCATATACAATAAAGGGTGGAAGCATGGATTACAATTCGTTTAAAGAAATTATTCACGGAAGAAGAAGTATTCGAAAATTTACTGATCAAGCAGTATCAAATGAAATAATCGAAGAAATTATTGATTGCGCACGTTATGCTCCAAGTGATACAAACTCACAAACTTGGGAGTTTATCATTATTAAAAACACTGACAAAATTAAAAAAATTGAAGAGATGACTTGGGATTCTCTACATGAAGTTGCTGAAAAAGCCAAGGAAAAAGGATTAGAAAAAGAGGGGAAATTATTAGTTCGTTCTTTTGGTCCTTATGCAACAGCATTTAGAGAAGCACCAGTTTTAATTATTTGTTTAGCAACACCTTATGAATCAAAATTCAGAACTAAAATATTTGATCCAATTGGTTTTGTTGAAAATGAAGTTTGGAAAGAAGAAGGAATTAAGAGTAGCTGCTTAGCATCGCAAAACTTAATGTTAGCTGCACATGCATTAGGCTTAGGAACATGTCCAATGACAGGTCCGGTACTATTAGCTCAAGATAAACTTAGAACGTATTTAGATATTCAGGAAAACCGCGAAATTAACATGGTCATTTCACTTGGATATCCATCAGAACCAGCGAAAAAACTTGCACGTAAAGAAGTTGCAGAAATTATTCGTTACGTTGATTGAAAAATTAAGTAGCCCACGAGGAAATTACTCGTGGGTTTTTTTGTGTTTTTATAGAAGAATCAATTAGATATTGACTCTATTAACGGAGTTCTAAACTTGATCAATACCCCATCCGTTAAAGATGAAATTTTACATCAATTCAAAATATTATACTAGTATAAAATAACGTTTGAATTTATATTAATATATTTGTATAATTACTCAAGTGATTAATAAATTGAAGATTTTTTTATTGAAAGGTGCAGTATCATCATGGATTCGACTAAAAAATTAGGTGTTATGGGTTTATCATTTTTAAGTATAAATGCTATTTTAGGATTACGTAATATTGCTTTCGCTTCAACAATTGGTCCTTCAGCTATATTTTATTGGATTGTTGCAGCGTTAATTTATTTTATTCCAATCGGATTGATTGTAGCTGAATTATCTACAACCTATCCAAATCAAGGCGGTATGGGTGTTTGGGTTCGAAGAGCTTTTGGAGAAAAAGCTTCATTTTTATGTTCGTGGTTTTTTTGGATTGCTAATTTTACATATTATCCGTCACTTTTATTAACTACTACAATTGCGATTGCATATGGAATTAACCAGCCACAAATGGCAAGTCATCCTATGAAAACAGCTATTATATCTAGTGTTATATTTTGGATTGTTACTTTACTAACATTAAAAGGTACTAAAATGAGCGGAAGGCTTGCATCGATCGGCGCACCACTTGGAGTATTAGTTCCAGCAATTTTAATATTTGGCTTCGGATTTTATAGTATGATTAGCGGTCAACCAAGCGCTACTCACTTTACACAAAGTACAATCATGCCAAATAATTTGTCTTTTGGAACGATTATGTTTTTATCAACATTAATGTTTGGTTTTTCAGGGGCAGAAATGCTAGGAACAATTGCGGGGAATGTAAGAAACCCACAAAAAACATTTCCGAGAGCAATTTTTATTACATCAATTATTATTGCATTAGTCTATATACTGGCAACAGTTGCATTCCAGTTTGTCATTACAATTTCATCTGATCAAACTGCGACTGCACTATACTTATTTGCGGATAAAATAACTTCACAATTTGGACTGAATTTTTCACTTTCTCAAATTTTAGGAATCTGCTTTTTATTAGCATTTGTAGGATCTCTTTCATTTTTAATTTTGAATCCTAGTGTGATGATTGCTGAAAGTGCAAAGGATGTTCTTCCTAAAAATTTATTAAAAGAAAATAAAGATGGTATGCCATCAATTTTAATATTAGGTCAAGCAGTTGCAGTTACATTCATTTTAATTCTTTCTGCTTTTGTACCAAGTGTCTCAAAGGCATTAAATATGCTAATTTTAATGTCGACATTGGCATTTTTTATTCCTTATCTATTTCTAATTAGTGCATATCTTAAACTTCGTATGACTGATAAAAAAATAAACAGACCGTTTAAAATTAAAAGCAATTCACTAGCTATATTCGTTGCACTCATTGGAATGATTTCAGTAGTTGGAACAATTGGATTAACACTTATTCCAGCTCCAGATACTACATTATTAGAATATTTACCAATCGTACTTGGACCGATTTTATTCGGATGTATTGGATTTATTCTTTACAGTAATGGAACAAAAGGTAATAAGAAACAAATGAAAAACTAATAAAAAAACCTAAATTATTTATATTAAAATAATTTAGGTTTTTTTGATATTTTTAGAAAAGAGACTCTAATTCAGTCACTAATGAACCAACATAATCAACAGCTTCTTTGATTGGTGCACTTGTTGTTAGATCTACGCCAGCCATTTTTAAAAGTTCAACAGGTTTTTTCGATCCACCTGTTTTTAATACTTCAATCCATGAATCAATAACAGGTTGACCCTCTGATTCAATTCTTCGTGAAATAGCAGTAGATGCAGTCAATCCAGCAGAATAAGTATATGGATAAAGTCCCATATAATAATGAGGCTGGCGCATCCAAGTTAAACTTGCACCTTCATCTATTTCAACAGAATCTCCCCAAAATTCTTTCAGAACATTACCTTTAACTTCACAGAATGTTGTCGCTGTAAGAGGCGTACCTTTTTCAGCAATTTCATAAACTCTTCTTTGGAACTCACCTTCAAGTAAATGAGTCACAAAATTATGATAATAAGTACCTAGTAATTGAAGGATGACCCAACGCTTCATTTTTGGATCATTCGTTTGTTTTAATAAATATTGGCCTAATAACATCTCGTTAAAAGTCGATGGTGCTTCAACGAAATACATAGAAGGGCGAGTATTTACAGCACGTTGATATTTATTTGCATAATAGAAATGACCAGCATGTCCAAGCTCATGAGCAAGTACAAATGCATTTCTCATAGTATCCTGCCAGCTAATTAAAATATATGGATGCACACCATATGGACTAGAGCAAAATGCACCTGTTGATTTTCCAACATTATCGGAATAATCAATCCAGCGCTCATTATACGCTTTTTCCATAATCGAAACATAGTCAGGTCCCATAATTTCTAGTGATTTTAAAATCGTTTCTTTTGCTTCTTCATATGTAGTACTTGGGTTGAAATCTGGATCTAGTGGTGCTTTTAAGTCATAAAAATGAATTGTCTCAAGTCCAAGTTGTTTTTTCTTTAAGTTAGCTAGTCTACGCATATGTGGTGATAGTTCCTTAAAGATGATATTTAATTGATTATGATACATTTCTAAAGATACTTTATGATCTTCAAGTAGCATTTGCGTAACTGATTCATAATTACGTAATTTACTTAAAGCGACTTCTTTTTTTACTTGAGTAGCATAGATCGAAGCATATGTATTTTTGTATTGGGCAAGAGTTTTAGTAAAAGATTCATACGCTTGTTTACGCACTGTATGATTTGGAGAGAATTCATATAAGTTTTCAAACATGGCAAACGAATTTTCTAATTCTTTTCCATTTTCATCTTCAAATGAATCGAATTCTAGATCAGCGGCCTTACTAGTTTGGTAAATTCGATATGGGGCAGAAGTAACTTCACCAAGCGCAGCTAAAGCCTCTTCAGTTTCAGGGAGTAATTTATGTTTTTTAGATGCAATAATTTCTTCTAATAATAATTTAAAAACCTCAATTTCATTTTCTTCCTTAATAAATGCTTCTAACATTTCATTATTTAAATGTAAAAGCTCTGACTGAATAAACGTTAAAGTAGTATTTGCTTTTGTACTTAAGCTTGAAAATTGTAAACTATCAGATTGATTTTGAGAATCTGAGCCATCTCCTGATTGACGTAAGCTTACATATGTACCACAACGAATTAATTGAAGCATAATAGATTCATAAGTTAATAATGCCTTTTTTAAAGATTCAGCAGATTTTAGGACAGAACCTTTCAACGATTTTGCCTCTATTAAATCATTTTCAATTAGTTCTAAAGCAACTAACCACTCTGCACGAGTCGGATATAAGTCCTCTAATTTCCATGTCATTTCTGTTGGAACCTCAGCACGTGTTAAACGTTTTACTAACATTTTTTCCATCAAATTGCCTCCTTTAGTAGTAGTTGGTACGAGTCTATTATACTGTATAAAAACATTTTAATGGTGAAATTATTCGATAAAATTGAAAATTATAACAATTTTACTGCACAAGCCGTCATTATTTTGATAAAATTAATTGAATTTGGTTAAAAATTTCAACTTTCAGAAATAATTATGGAAATAAATTTTATTACCTAGAAAGGAGTTTTTTAAGAACGAATGAAAAAAATTAAAACGATCTGTTTACTAACTTTGGCAACTGTTGCACTTACAGCATGTACAATTAAAAAACCTCCACAAAATTTAGCTATTAAAACACAAGGTACTTATGATTTAAAAACTGTTGGGATTAAAGTGGAATCATCACTTCCTAAAAATGCTAAATTTAATCTTCTGTTTAAAGATGATGATACAAAGAAAGTAATCTACGAAACTACTATTAAAACAGATGAAAATGGTACTGCAAATAAGAAAATTTTATTAGATACAAAAAATAAAAACTTAACCGGTTTATTATTTTTTAAGCCTGATGAGCAACCAAAAAACATTCAAGACAAATTCGGCAAATATGGTGAAAACATTCGATCAACTACAGTAGGTTATAGAGTAGGGAAAAAGCATAACCAAAAATATATGTATATTAAACAGTACGGTACATTTTGGAAATTCGGTAAATTAAGTGAGGGAGGTTTTCTAGTATTTAGTAAAGATAAAATAAAGCAAGAAAAGGAGGGGAAATAATACACAATTAGACGGAAAAGATTGTGTATAAAACATGATACAAACAAGTAGAATTATATCTAAATATCTTCTTCAGTTTTGTTTAACTATATTTGGAATCGGTTTAATTACGGCTACTTCTTTTACTCTATTTTTACCAAAAGGAGAGCGATTGGTAGAGTTTTGGAATCAACTACAAATCTTTTTTTGGAGTTTTTTTTACTTTGATAATTTAGAAGTTTACTTAAAAGAATTTCAATATGTTCCTTTTTCTTCTGTATTTTTAGAGCCATACGTTTATTCTTTTACGATTCTTTTTTCAGCGTTTTTACTTTCAATTTTCGTCGCATTATTGATTGCTTATATAGTAAATATAGGTCCAAAATCATTTAGAAAAATAATGAATAGTATACTATTTTTCTTACAATCTATACCAGACGTAGTAATGATTTGCGCATTTCAAATTTTCTTTTTATGGATTTTTAATAAAACTGGTGTTAAAATTGTCGATCCAATAAGTGGCTTTGAATCAAAAGCCTACGTATTACCGATCTTCCTTGTATCGATTATTCCAACGATCCAACTTTTCCAAATGTTATTTCTAGCAATACAGGAAGAAAAAATTAGAGATTATGTAGAGTATGCAAAAGCAAAAGGACTTTCTAATTCTTGGATTATTATCCGTCATATATTCAGTAATGTTGCGATTACTTTATTAAGTAATAGTAAGCTAATATTTTGGATGATGATTTCTAATCTATTAATAGTAGAAAAGTTCTTTAATATGAAGGGCTATTTTTCATTTCTATTTAATAACAGCAGATCGCCTGAAATCTTTTTTATGGCGCTAGTTTTACTATTTATCCCATTCTTTTTGTTGGAGATTCTGTTTAAACAAATTGTAAATAGAATGAAAGGGGGACAAGCTATATGATAAAAATTAGAAAATATTTACCAATTATAATAGGTAGCTTTATCATACTTGGCTTAATCACCTTTAGTTTTATTTATACTTACTTTATTAAGGAGACGATAAAACCAGCCCCAGCTTTGTTATATAATGCACAAGGTAAATTAATAGATACATATGGTTATCCACCAAGTTGGAAATATCTTTTTGGTGTCGACCGATTTGGAAGAGATGTATTTTGGATGGTAATTGATGGTGCTAAATACACTTTATCCATTGCCATTGTTGTTGGTCTAATGAGAGTCATATTTGGCAGTTTATTAGGCACATTTTTTGGATTCATGAATCAAAGATTATTAAAAATTATTGAACCAATTTCGAATGCATTTCGTTTCGTGCCAGCTGTTATCATTATATTTCCATTTTTTGAGAAATTAAATGACGTTCCAGAAGCAGTAAGAGAAAAAACAATAGCAATTCAAATATCATTACTAATCATTATTTCGATACCAGTATTGATGAATTCAATCGGTGAAGAAGTAAGAGATTTTTTAAAAAATGATTTCATTACTAGCTCTAGAGTAATAGGTGCACGAAATGGCTGGATCCGCCGTAAACATGTAATACCTTATTTACGAAGCCGCATCCTTTTATTATTTGTACAACAGACTATACAAACATTATTTTTACTAACCCAATTAGGAGTTTTTAAACTATTTATTGGTGGTGTTAAAGTTCTTTACTTAGATCTTGGAGTCGATCGACCGATGTCACAAGCTAATGAATGGTCTGCAATGATTGGTGCAAATTACATCGAGTTATCGATTGATTCATGGGTAATCATTGGACCAAGTATAGCTTTTATTGTTTCAATATTTGCTTTTAATCTTATTAAATTAGGCATTGAGCGTTTAATGGAAAACCAAACAGGGCAAAAAAAGAAGCAACCTATGAAAAATGAAGGTTTATATCATGGATTAAATGATTTTGATTTTGTGAATAAGGAAAAATTAAATGAAGATAGTACGATCGTAGAGGACGAACCTAAATTAAGTGGACAGCTTGTAACTAGATAATAAAGTAATAGAAAACCTTTGTTCTAAATAGTTTTTTAGATTATGTGGTGGAATGGATTTATTTATTGACTGTGATTATGGTTTAATAATTGTTTCACCTGAAGAATTTGTTTTAGCAAACCCAGATATTATAGGAGAAAAAGCTGAATATGATATTTCGTCAAGTTGGTACATTATTGGATGTGATCGTAATAACGATTATTTAACAATTGATCTTAGCATTCAACGATTAGGTAAGTGTTACGATAGCAATGTGGAAGTTCATGGGGTAGTTGGAAGTTGTCCTATAATTGCCAATTCATTTATGGAATTATTGGAACGTTTATTGACAAATAAAGGAGAACATTGGTACTGGCTTCAAGATGAATTTGCATCTTTGGGCGATGCTTATGACGAATTATGAACTTTACTTATTCAACTAAAGAATGCATTAGTTCAATAAGTCATTTTAAATTATTAGGTGTCAAAAATCTCAATAAACCATAGAAATGGCGTGCCAATACTGATGTCAGTACGCATGCCATTTTTATTGCCATATATACGATATGCTTTGCACCTCAAAACGGAATTCTTTACGATTAGACGGTATGGCTTTTTTCTATTTTATCATCAAAAAATCATATTTTTAAGATGCTTTTCGTTTCACTCAATATCCGTCTGTCATTAATTCGTAATTTTGAGGATATTAGATTGTTATACATGTTAAATACCGTCCTTGGTTGAGGCATGGGGTCATCTTTCGGATGAATATCTGCATCCACAAAGTCTTCATGCCTAAAGAACGCTATTGGAACGATCACTGTGTTCATCATTGTTGGAACATATTTTGTAGAGGGTCATCTGGAATTGGGATTGGGTTACTCGGTGGTTTGATGTCCACTTCAACCATGTCTGCGTGTCTAAAAAAGACAGTAGGATCAGCAACTGATAATGTTACACCACCAAGGGCTGATGTACCAGCGATTACCTCCACACTAAGTTGTTTTTTCAGTTCATCTCGACCGATATTTCCAAAAAATGAAAATCGAATAAAAAATCCAGCAGGGTTCCCAGCGTTAAAGGGCTTAAAGCTGTGTGCAGGAACGATGACTTTAAATAAATGGGGGGGGTCAATCTCTTTTTGAACTCCCGTAGTAGTAACAGGGAATTGAGTTCTTTCCCCGAGTAAATACGTGGTGAGTGGTTTATTGGTTGGATTTTTCCAGAGAATAAACAACGTGTTATTGGGGTTGCCACTTTGGTTAGTCAATGGAACTAAAAATGCTCCCGTCGTTATTGCCTTCATTCAATCACTTCCCTTTCATATACTAGCTTATTATATGCACGGTGGTACAAGCTGTGTAGGACACCTATCAAGGTGTTATAAAAATATATAAGAATCTACTTGGCACAGGCGACATAAACTTGCATTTATTATTTCATTGTGTAATCGTCAGGTGGTAATGTACTTTGTAAAGATTACACTTATAAAAAACGCATTGCATTAGTTGAAAAAAGATAATCAGCTAAATAGTCGATTTTTTTATTTAGTTAAATGATATGATAGTAGGTAAAACTGAGTCCTTATTTTGTTTCAAAGTCTAAGACAGAATATGGAGAAGGTACCAAGTGAGAATAACACCCAAACAATTAAATCTGTTACAAAAGAGATTATTGATAATAACTTATGGTTTGAAGATTTTTTTGCAAGGGAATGTCGTCATCTTCACCTTTTTTATGGAGCTAATTGACAGATTAGTTCAAAAAGAAGGATTAAAGATTAAGTTAAATAATTTACAAAATAAGGGAAAATTTCCCTTTTAATAGAAATGAATATACTTGGATATTTAATTTTTATAGGGAGAATTTTAAAGTATGATAAAACGAAAAGTTGTCATATACACTATAATTGCAATTTCTATATGCATTTCTGCTTTCTATTTTTTTAGTTCTGATCAGACAAACTCCATTACGGCATTGGAGGATGCCAATGTTAAAAATCTTGATGTAATTAAACAACTTGAATCTCCTGACGAGAAACATAAACTAACGATTTATTTAACTGCTGGGGTATTTATGAAGTCAGATTATAGTTATATTGGTCAATTGAATTCTAAAGATAAGAAGAAAAAAGAAAAGTTCATATTGTGGTTACCTGGTGAACCTTTTAGTATTCATTGGATCAATAATAAAGAAATATTAGTGAATCAGAAACTAATTAATATCAACAGTGAGAACTATGATTTTAGAAATATGTAGAGTCTGATCGGCTGTGTAGTTGATTTTTGGGGGTATGTAAAACAATTAGCAGAAAAGCAATTAAGGGTGACACTGCTTTTCAAAAGATGATAGATGAGGGACGATTGTACCAATCATAATGAGACTCAGTTAAACGTAAATCATTAATGGACAATCATCTTAAAATAGTTGGAGTGGAGAACTGAATTTATGGAAATAAGAAAACCAAACGATTCGGAATATAAAATGATTTTATCGCTTTCGCCAAAAGCCTTATTCGATGGTACTTTAGGTGAGGTAAAACCAACGGATGAAAAAATCAAACAACTTATTGAACCTCTATTGCAGAAAGGAAGCTATTATTTAATTGCTTCTGAAGAGGATATCCTACTGGGTTGGATTCTTATAGGAACAAGTAAAGACCAATTAACAGAAAAGAAATATGGTTTTATTTATGAATTATTTGTATTAGATGAATTTAGAGGGAATGGAATTTCAAAGAGATTGATAGAATCGGGTATGGAACATCTTAAACAGGATGGATATTCAGAGGTATGTTTAAGTGTATATGCCGGTAATCAAGCCATTAAACTATATGAAAAAATGGGATTCAAAAATAGAATCATTACAATGAGTTTATCCATTTAAAACAACTGTTTACAGATCATAAAATGATTTATGAATCAGGGAACCAGTTAGAACAATATGTTGTAAAAAGTTATTTAGAGATTGTTTTGGCTATGGCTACTCTAAATCAATGGGAAAATGGAAAAAAGAAGATTGTGAAACAATACAGTTGAAAGAAAACGTAAATATTAATTGAATGAACTTCAATAGCAGCCTTTTGCTGCTATTTTTATTTGAATTTTGGAAGTTCTGTTATTTATGGAAAGTTTAAACAAAGTTAAATATTAAATTGTATTTCAAAAGGGAAAGTTCAAATGATGAATAAATCTTCTGTAAAAGAAATAATTTTTTATAGTATACAAAATTGTTTAAGAAATAACTTGCAGAAAATGAAGGTGATTGAGTGATTATTTATAAAGGTGCACCGATCATAGTAACCAAAAGACTTAATTTAAGGAAAATAGAAATGAATGATGCAAATAGAATGTTTGATTACTTATTCTCAGATCATCGTGTAATGGATAATTTAATCAAAGGACCACATAAATCGATTTCCGAAACAATCAACCGATTGACTGAAATTACTAATCAATATGAGAGCAATAAGTTTTGTTATTGGGGTATAGAAATAAAGGAAACTGGCGAATTGATTGGGACAATCGATATATATAATATCGATGAAGATACCGAAAACTGTGAGGTTGGATACGACATCGGATTTAATTGGTGGAATCAGGGCTATGGAACAGAAGCATTACATGCAGTTGTTGAATTTGCATTCCGTTTTATGAATATTCATAAGATATCGGCAACACATCATATCGATAACCCTGCATCTGGTAAAATTATGTTAAAAGTGGGGATGAAACGCGAAGGCATTATAAGGCATATGGTTCGAAAAAATAATCAATACAAGGATTGTGGAATTTATGGGATTCTCCAACAGGAATATTTCGGAACGAATTTGCCTGATCAAACCCCAATATTAAACATAAAAGATTAAAATATCTTTTCCTAGAATTTTTCGATTCAGAGATAGTAGCACATTAAGCTATTGAACAAAACGATCGATTGAATAGTCGATTTTTTATGAGGCTAAATGACAGCTTAGTTCAATAAAAAAGGTCTCTATAAGTTTAATAGAATTTAAAAGTATTTAGGAGTTAGAAGTAGAAAGAGGGATTCTTTTTGTTATCAAAGGAAAAAAATACAGAAAATAATTATTTGCCACCTAAACATATTATTTCGGCTGCGACAATTGTAATTAATGAACAAAATGAAATTTTATTGATTAAGGGTCCGCGTAGAGGTTGGGAAATGCCAGGTGGGCAAGTTGAAGAGGGGGAATCATTAAAAGAAGCCGCAATTAGGGAAACAAAAGAGGAAAGTGGAATTGATATCGAAGTTTTGAAATTTTGTGGAGTATTTCAAAATGTTAGTGGTTCTATTTGTAACACTTTGTTTTTAGCTAAACCAATCGGGGGAAAGTTGACAACTTCTTCAGAAAGTATTGAAGTAGGATTTTTTCCTATAGAGAAAGCTTTAGCGATAGTAACTTGGAAAAATTTCAAACAAAGAATAGAATATTGTTTGAATGAAAACATCCATCCCTTTTATATAGAGTTTTAGTATCTTTTTTCAACTAACGCATTTATAAAATATGATTAAAAAATCTATCTTTCTCTTAATATTTCAATTTCCAATAGTATTTTTTCAATTTATAGTCAAAATATCTCAAATGTGGGAGGATTTATGAACGTTTCTTCTTTTTACATGATTGTTATTGTGATTGCTGCATTAGTATTATGGCGAAGAACGAGAGCTATGTATCGCCCAATTAAAGGAAGCGGGGTTCGCCTTCTCCTTCCAATACTATTTTTGCTGATACCTAGTATTCCCATTATTTTGAATCCGAAGGGTCATGCTGCTAGTTGGGAATGGATTTGTGCACTTTTCTTTGGATTTATTTTATCTATTCCACTTATTTGGACGACTAACTATGAACTCCGATCCGATCAATATATCTACGCTACAAAGAACAGAAGTTTCATCGTCGTCTTTGTTATTATCTTTATTATCCGATTTCTACTTCGCGATTATTTAAAGTGGCTCGGCAATGAGACTGAGGCAGCACTGTTTATTACCGTAGCAATCGGATATATTTGCCCTTGGAGAATTGTTTCATTTCTCAAGTTTCGGAGAATATATAAAAATAAAGAATCCCTTCAGAAAAATATCTGAAGGGTATTTTGGTTTCAAAATTATATTCACTCCATAAAGATTTATAGATTTTTCTCCGGCGTACCTTAGTTCAAATATCTTTTTACAAATGTATAAACTGAATCAGCAAGTGTTTTTTTTCGTTCTTTCAGATAGATAAAAAGTGCTTCTTTGTCTTCGTTTGAAACATTCCAGTCTACTGGGATCTCCTGAATCACTTCTTGGATTGAAGCTTCTGATAATGCCAGAATTTTTTCAATATATGTCGTTATTATGTTTAAGTCATTTAATATGTCTAGCGTCCAAATATGAACGACTGAATCTTTTTTAAACTTTTTGGATTTTTGAAGCGTTTCTGCATTCCATTTGTATCCCCCTGGAAAACATTTTCCATGATCAATCATAAAAATGTCGTACTGTCCATCTGGGAGTTGTTTCAAAAGAATATTACTTTTAGTACGGTCTGCATCGTGCACCCAAAAATCGAAAACAAGAATTCCTGCCAAAACATGGGGGGTTTTTACTTCATGTATAGGCGGCCGAGGAGGTTTTTTCGCAAGACCAGTACAGTTATCTATAAAAAGGCTAGCAAACTGGTTGCCTATTTGGTAATTAGAAGAAAATTTTTTTGGTATTTGCTGAATTTGCTTTTCGGACATATTTACAATTTCAAATGGGACAACAGGCAAATTTAACAGCTGACCTAATTTGGCGACTACGTACTCGTTTACGAGCTCCCTTGTTCCATGGAAATTATTTTTACATTTAACTGCATAGCGATTGCCATCACTAAACAAAAATAAATGTGCAGCTTTACCTGGTAATGTTTCTAAATAACTTATCGGTAAAATCAATTTTATAGCTCATCCTCCTTTTTTTATTAGTACATATTAATATATTCAAATTAGTAAAAGGGTATTGGACATAAGAATAATGAACTAGAAGATTTTGTTGATTTATTAGTACACGTGCGGTCATTTATCTGCACTCATTTTACTTTTGTTTTGTAAGAAAAGGAATTTTAATTATAGATAGGGAATAAAGGACTTTATTACTAATTAGGAGTTGAGAAAATGAATATTTTAATTAAAGAACTACCTGAATATGAAGTTGCGTATTGCAGGCGCTATGGATCATATTTTGAACCAAATGAAGAACATTGGGAAAAGTTTTTAAATTGGGCAATAAATAAAGGACTTTTTCCACCTCAACAATCTTTCATAGGAATTTCCTTAGATAATCCAGATTTAGTAGAAAGTCATAATTGTCGTCATGATGCATGTGTTACTATACCTGAAGGTTTTGATAAGGAAGTACATGAAAATATGCAATTTAGAAAATTAGATGGTGGGCAGTACGCTTTGTATCAATATTATGATTCCCCTAGTATGTTAAATAGTGGGTATAAATATATGTATGAACAATGGTTTCCGAATAGTGATTTTGAACCTGATTACGACCGTTATAACCTTGAATTTAGTATGAATAATCCTGTCGAAGACCCAGATGGAAAAGCTAAAGTTCATTTATTTGTGCCAGTTAAAAAGCGGACATCTTACTAATTTTGTTTTAAAGTATATTATTAGACAAAATTGGTATTAAATTAAAATGATAATCTACTAACCTATAACAACTTCTTTCATATATGATGTAAGTATTGTTATTTCTTGGAAATAATAATATAATTAAATAGAATTTAAATTAAAATTATATCCTTTGTGAAAGGGTGTTAGACTATGAATTTCACTATTTACTTTGGAAATCATGAAGACAAAGAAGTACATACAATGGATTGCTATGTAGACATTGAGGAAGAAACTGTTTCTTAAGCAATCGATCTTAATAAGAGTTATTTCAAGGATGCGAAAAATTTTCGTATCCTTTTTTCATTTTTAAGATTTACATTTTAAAATTTATTGTGTATGATAAAAATATAAAAAGCGAACTAATGTTCTGTATATAGATTTTAGAAGGAAAGGAACTTGCATGATGAAAAGAAATGGAGCAACTAAAAGGAATTCAAAAACACCTATTATATCCAATACAGGTTTTATCGGAGCAAGTTTCATTGATCTGGAAGAATTGCAAGAAAATCAATATTATTTCACAAGGAAACATCCTTTAATTATACATGAAGTATTAAATGGTTTATTACAAGCTGCATGTGCATTATTTCAGAAACAAAATATCCCAGCATATATTGCATGTGAATATTTACGAGATGAAAAGAAAATAGGCTTAATTTTATCAAAAAAGCCATTCGAAAAAGAAGAAGGGATTCGTTATTTTATAGAATATCTTCGTGAGATTGATCACTTAAATAATAATAAAACAATAAGGGCTGAAATTTCAAATACCGGATTTATAGGCGTAATTTTTGTGGATTTATCTTATATTACAAGGTTTACATTCGATACAGAAATTAAATTGCTTTCTGCTTTTGCTATTAATTTCATGGAACCGTTAAAGGAAATTTATCATCAAAATAAAATTCATTTATATATGTCAGGTGTTGAACTTCAAAAGGAAGATAAGTTAGGGTTTGTACTTTCTAAGAATCCTTATGATGAGCGAAAAGAAGCGGACTTATATTTTAAGGAATATTTGAGAGAAAGAGGCTTATTAAAAAATTATAAAGAGAATGTGTTTATTCAAAGACATCGGGCATAAATTTTTCATTAAACCTAATTTAAAGATGAATTTTGGTTTAAAAAGTACATATTAAATCTAAGAGGAACTAAAATGATTAGTTTCTCTTTTTGTTGTTTATTCAAAAAAAGTTCATTATTTGTACAAAGTTAGAAACTTACTTAAAACATTCGTTTGCATAATATATAGAAAGGAAATAGTTAAAAAGTAACGAATATTAATAATATATGACTAACCAAAAAGGTGGCTAAAACGATGACGAATAATGGAAAATATGTAGATTGGTTAAGTGAAATTGTTAAGCGTCATGAAAAAGAAGGTGGATTTGAAGATCTACCTGGATTAGGTAAACCATTACCTAAGGAGCTTTTAAAAGATGATTTATTAACAACAGTCATTAAGAAGTCGGGCTTTAAACCAGATTGGGTATTACAACAAAAGAAAATATTTCAGAAGCTTGAAACGATTTTAATGAAGTTAAATTCAGATGAAAATAGTAAAGAAATAGCCAAAATGATCTCGGAAGTAAATGATGAAATTAAGAAATATAACTTAGGCTGTCCTTTTCCAATGCAAAGAAATTATGTAAATAAGGAAAATCTTGAGAATCAGATGATTTATTGGAAATAAGTTTGTGAAAAAATGAACGATTTAATTATACTGATGTTTATACTTTTTAGTCGGTATAAGCATCTTTTTATTTTCTAATTATAAAAATGGTAATTCTATGAAAAAATCTATTATTAATGTTAATGTAAAATGAATACATAGTCAGAATAGTTGTACAGGGGGAATAGGAATGAGCGCCACTCTTGAAGTAAGGAGACTAGATCGGAATTTTCCATTTTGTTTATTTTCAAATGATGGATTGACGTTAGTTGGTCATCATTGGCATAAACTCGTCGAAATCATTTATGTACAAAAAGGCATTTTAAAGATTGGTGTTAACGATGAGTTACTTCATTTAGAAGAAGGAGAATTTTATATCATTAATAGTGGTGACATTCATTATTTTTTATCTTCACCAAATAGTATGAGATTGGTCGTGCAATTTGATTTTACTATTTTCGAAGATGTACAGTTTTTGAAAAAAAATAATATGGAACTAATTGAATTGTTTAATTGTATTCAAAAATCTAGTGTTTTATGGAATGTAGAAGTTAAACAGAAAATGATTAGCTATTTAAAAGAACTTGAAAGTGAATATATTGATAAAAAAGATGGTTACGAATTGGCGATTAGAGCTAGATTATATGATATTTTACTACTAATCTATCGAGATCTACCTCATACAGAAAATAATAAGCTTAACTACCCTAATAGGAAGGCTAGTCTTTTAAAATTAGAAAAAATATTTCATTTTATAGAAGAGAATTATATGAATGATATTACATTAAATGATGTTGCGAATTATATCGGCTTTACAAATACATATTTTGCAAAGTTTTTTAAAAAATACACTGGTTCTACATTTTGTCATTTTGTAAATCAATACAGAATAACGAAGGCTCAATGGTATTTATTTAATGAAGATTTACCAATTACAGAAATTGCTTATAATGTTGGATTCATTAATGTGAAAACGTTTAACAGATTATTTAAAAATGAGGTTGGTTTATCCCCAACCCAATATAAAAAAAAGACAATATTTGAGAAGTTTTAGGCAAGGTGTAAGGAAGACTCAAATGAATTATTTCTATAAACTGGAAATGTAAATAACATTTCCGGAGGTTTTCAAATGAAATTAAAAGTAGGAATAATCGGTTGTGGTGGAATAGCTAATGGTAAACATATGCCAAGCTTAGCAGCATTAGATCAAGTAGAAATGGTTGCTTTTTGTGACATTATTGAAGAACGCGCTATTAAAGCGAAGGCACAATTTGGTGTTGAAGAAGCAAAGACATATATAGATTACAAGGAATTATTAGAAGACAAATCAATTGATGTAATTCATGTTTGTACTCCAAATAAATCACATTCATTTATTACGATTGATTCTTTAGAAGCAGGTAAACACGTTATGTGTGAAAAGCCAATGGCAAAAACTTCAGCAGAAGCAAAAGCAATGGTAGAAGCGTCTATACGTACAGGAAAAAAATTAACGATTGGATATCAAAATCGTTTTCGAAACGATTCACAATATTTAAGCGAAGTTTGCAAAAATAATGAATTAGGTGAAATTTATTTTGCAAAAGCTCATGCGATTAGAAGAAGAGCGGTACCTACATGGGGCGTATTTTTAAATGAAGAAGAGCAAGGTGGCGGACCATTAATTGATATTGGTACTCATGCTTTGGATTTAACATTATGGCTGATGGATAATTATAAACCTAAATTTGTAGTTGGAAACGTTTACCACGAATTATCTCATAAAGAAAACGCTGCAAATGCTTTTGGACCTTGGGATCCAAAGGAATTTAAAGTAGAAGACTCTGCATTTGGTTTTATTACAATGGAAAATGGTGCAACCGTTATCCTAGAATCGAGCTGGGCTTTAAACACTCTTGAAATAGGAGAAGCTCAAACTACACTCTGTGGTACTGAAGGTGGAGCTGATATGAGAGGTGGCCTCAGAATTAATGGGGAAGCATATGGGCGACTTTACGATAAAAAAATTGATATAAACACTGGTGGCGTAGCTTTTTATGAAGGTGCAACCGATTCCGCTGAAGTATTAGAAGCCAGACAATGGATCGACAGTATTATTAATGATACAGAACCAACTGTTAAACCTGAGCAAGCATTAGTTGTAACTCGAATTTTAGAGGCAATCTACGAATCTTCAAAATCAAAGAAACCGGTATATTTTAATAATTAGTATAGGAGATGAAATAAATGACACTACCAATTGCCTTACAATTATGGAGTGTAAAAGAGGATGCAGCAATCGACTTTTACGGTACTTTAGAAAAAGTAGCGCAAATGGGTTATGACGGTGTTGAGTTCGCGGGATACTATGGCAAAAATGCTTCGGAAATAAAATCTGTTTTAAACAAACTAGGGTTAAAGATAGCAGGAGCCCATGTAAGTGCAGAACAAATTATTCATCACATTGATGATGTTATTGCTTTCGAAAAAGAATTAGGAAACAAATACGTTGTATGCCCTTGGGTAAATTTTACTAGTTTAGAAGAATGGAAAGAATTTGCAGAACATATACAACAGTCAGGTAAGAAGCTAGCTGAAGCAGGAATATCTTTAGTTTATCACAATCATGCTCATGAATTAGTCAGATTAGAAAGCGAATATATACTTGATATTTTATTCAACTTGGTTCCAACTAATCTCTTAAAAGCAGAGTTGGATACTTATTGGTTAGAATTTGCTGGTGTAGATGCGGTTGAATTCATGAGTAAGTATAAAGGAAGAACCCCATTAATTCATGTGAAGGATATGGCTCCATCCAAAGAGGAAAGTACCGAAGTAGGAAATGGAATTATGAATATTAAAGGAATTGTACAACAAGCAAAACTAAATTCAGCCGAATGGTTAATTGTTGAGCAAGAAGCGTTTACTAAACCACAATTAGAAAGTGTTGAAATTGGATTAAATAACTTAAAAATGATTTTAGCTGAAGCTTAAGAAGCTATTAAACAATG
The DNA here is from genome assembly GCF_002575105.1 of Bacillus sp. AFS053548. Taxonomy (NCBI): domain Bacteria; kingdom Bacillati; phylum Bacillota; class Bacilli; order Caryophanales; family Bacillaceae; genus Bacillus; species Bacillus sp. AFS053548. The sequence continues at coordinate 129,277 of NZ_NUHI01000003.1, forward strand.
TAAAAAAATAGAGATGGGTGAGTCATATGGTAAAGGTAACGATTTGGAATGAAAATCGACATGAACAAATTAATCCAGATGTAAAAAGCATTTATCAAAGCGGAATACACACAACCATTGCTACTTTCTTAAATGAAGCAGGGTACGATACTAGGACGGCTACATTAGAGCAACCTGAACATGGTTTGACGAATGAAGTGCTAGAAAATACTGATGTATTAATTTGGTGGGGACATATTGCACATAATGATGTGGAAGATCAAATTGTTCAAAAAGTTTATGAAAAAGTATTGCAAGGTATGGGGTTAATTGTCCTACATTCTGGTCATTTTTCAAAGATTTTTAAAAAATTAATGGGTACTAGCTGCGATTTAAAATGGCGTGAAGCAGCGGAAACGGAAAGACTATGGGTTGTCGATCCGTCTCATCCAATAGTAGATGGTATTGGTGAATATATCGAGATTGACAAAGAAGAAATGTATGGCGAACATTTTGATATTCCAACCCCAGATGAGTTAGTTTTAGTTAGCTGGTTTAAAGGTGGGGAAGTATTTAGAAGTGGTTGTACATTTAAAAGAGGGAATGGGAAAATCTTTTATTTCAGACCAGGTCATGAAACTTATCCAACTTATCATCATAAAGAAGTTCAAAAAATTATCATTAATGCAGTAAATTGGGCGAATAAATCAAAAAGAAATTATCCTTCATATGGACATAAAGAGGCCATAGAGGCATTAACGTAAAATAATAGATTGGAGCGAGAAAAAGATGAAATTAGGGGTATTCACGGTATTATTTGCGGATCAATCATTTGAAGAAATGCTTGATAAAGTTGCAGACTCCGGATTAAAGGCTGTTGAAATAGGAACTGGTTGTTACCCTGGTAATGCACATTGTCCGTTAGATCGTTTAATAGAAAGTGAGCAGCTAAGAAAAGAATATATTGAAAAAGTTGAAAAACGTGGATTAATGATTAGCGCTTTTAGTTGTCATGGTAATCCAATATCACCTGATAAAGAGTTTGCGAAGGAATCACATGATGTTCTTGCTAAAACGATTAAACTTGCTTCGCTATTAAGTGTACCAGTTGTAAATTGTTTTTCTGGAACAAGTGGTGATCATGAAGAAGCAAAGTTTCCAAGCTGGCCTGTAACTGCTTGGCCAAATGAGTATAGAGATGTACTAAAGTGGCAATGGGAAGAAAAGCTAATTCCTTATTGGAAAGAAATGGGCAAATTTGCGGAAGATCATCAAGTGAAAATTGGTCTAGAACTACATGGTGGCTTTTTAGTTCATACTCCATATACATTATTAAAATTGCGCAAAGAAACTAGCGATGCAATTGGTGCTAACTTGGATCCTAGTCATCTTTGGTGGCAAGGGATTGATCCTGTTGCAGCGATTAAAATACTTGGAAAAGAAAATGCGATTCATCATTTCCATGCAAAAGATACTTATATCGATCAAGATAATGTAAATATGTATGGTTTAACTGATATGCAGCCATATGGTGAAGTTCAAACAAGAGCTTGGACATTCCGATCAGTAGGTTGTGGACATAGTTTGAAAGATTGGTCCGATATGATGAGTGCATTACGTACTTTTGGATATGATTATGTCGTTAGTATTGAACATGAAGACCCGATCATGTCGATTGAAGAAGGTTTTTCACGTGCTGTAAAAAACTTACAGTCTGTATTAATAAATGAAGAGCCATCACAAATGTGGTGGACTTGATAAAAGACTAGGTAACCAATCCAAAAAAAGTTGGTGGAAGAATGGAAAAATTAAGAGTTGCGATTATTGGTTGTGGAAATATTTTTTTAATGCATGCACAACCTGCTTTCATAAGAGATAATGTAGAATTGGTAGCGGTTTGTGATATTAAAGAAGAGCGAGCAAAAGAGAAAGCTGAACAATTCAAATGTACTTATTATACAAACTATCTTGAGCTTTTTGAGAAAGAAAATTTAGATGTTATCCATATTTGTTTACCGCATTATTTACATGCGCCGGTTGCAATTGAAGCCGCAAAGCGAAAAATCCATGTTCTTACGGAAAAGCCAATGTCTATTCATTATTCTGATGCACAAGAAATGGTAGAAACAGCAAAAAATAATGGAGTAACATTAGGTGTCATTTTCCAAAATAGGTATAATCCAGGATCAGTTCTAATTAAAGAAATGTTACAAAATGGTACTTTAGGTAAAATAAAATCTGGAAAACTATCAGTAACATGGGACCGTTCTGACGAGTACTATTTGACTAGTGATTGGAAAGGGACTTGGGAAAAAGAAGGTGGCGGGGTAATCATTGACCAAGCTATTCATACGATGGATTTAATGAGATGGTTCGTTGATGATGAAATTGAATATGTCGACGCGACAATTAGTAATAGAGCACATGAAATGATTGAAGTTGAAGATTGTGCAGAAGGTGTTATTAAGTATAGAAGTGGTGTAGTTACTGCTTTTCATACAATAAACTATTATTCTTATGATGCACCAGTTACAATTGAGCTGCATTGTGAAAATGGACTTGCTAAAATGGTTGCTGACCGAGGAGTAGTCTCTTTAAAAGATGGAAGAGAGTTCATTGCTGATAACAATCCAAATGAAACCTTTGATTATGGCAATGGTGCGAAAGGATATTGGGGCGTTAGTCATGTAAAACAGATTAATAATTTTTATGAATCATTAAATGATCATTCTCAGTTACATATTACTGGTGAAGAAGCGGTGAAAACTCAAAAAATGATTTGTGCAATCTATGAATCAGGTAAGAAAAAAGAGAGGATCTATTTATAAATAAATCTATTATATTATCCCCAATAATTTAATAATTAGATTATGAAATAGTAAATGACGTGGAGTGTTATGTTCCATGTCGTTTACTTTTTTTATTTTCTCACTGTATTCAATGGCTAATTGAAATATTAGAAGTTTTTAATTTTATCATGTTTATTTAAGAAAATTGATTGATCTTCATTTATGAAAAAGCATATAATTTTAACTATAATCAGGAGAAACGTTTCGATATTTTATAAGATTCTAAATGGGCAGAAAAAATTTCATTTACCGAAATGAGTATATTTAGATTTACTTCAAGAAAAACAAGCTTACTAGAACATACTAAAAAAGAAATTAAATTTAATCGTTATAAAGCTTAAGAACAATTTGCTGGTTTGAATAATGGTAAAGTATCCGTAAAAGATGGACGGAGAATCTATTCGAGCTGTCCTGGAATTTACATAAATCAACTAAATTGGAATAGTCTAGGTATTCTTCATATTGATAAAAATTTAGTAATTGATCCAGTCCTTCCAAAAAAACTTGAAAGATTAAATTTTGAATTTGCAATTGTTAACTATGAAGTAACTTTTAAATATCACCTAATGAATGAATCGGATAATGGGCAGCGAGTTAGGTTGTCAATTATCCGTTTTGTTTTATTTTCTTCATAAATTTTAATGATTTATTATAGGTTCTTCGACGAAAATACACTTAAATTCGGTGATTGAATATGATGGGTATACATGGAAAACTAATACTTGATGTTGAAAAGAGGTATATTATGAATCATTTTTCGGGAATGCCCATTCAACAAATTGACTCGGGTCCGTCTGACAGTATTGTAAAAATGATAATTCAACGGATGAATGAAGAACCGACGGTATATGCATTTCGATCTGTTGATGAGTTTGAGGGTATGTTGCGAAATAACATAATTTTAAGTGCAATAGCTATGTTTCAAAATAGAATCAAGTTTGCAGTATTTGAAAAATCTTATTGTAATCCAATGTACTGGCAATTAATGAGAACTGGCGGATTCCTATTGAGGAGAGGTGTAAGACCTTCTGACGCAATTAATGATATTTACATTAATAGTTCATATTATGCGTTTGAATGTGCAACGGCAATGGTCATTATTTATTACCATGCGGTCCTAAATCTAATTGGTGAAAACTTATTTAATCAAATTTTTCAAAACATCTATTTATACGGCTGGCATACTGATTCTGACTTAGGAATAGGTGCCCAGTATTCTGACCGAATTTTACCTGGAGATATCGTATATTTTAATAATCCAGAGTTTAATCCACTCACCCCTGAGTGGAGAGGGGAAAATGCAGTAGTTCTAGGAGATGGTACTTATTTTGGACATGGATTAGGAATATTGACAGCCGAACAAATGATTTTTGCCCTGAATAAAATGAGATGGCCAGGAGCATATCGGTCAGCCTACCTGACTAATTCAGTTACAAGACCGAACTTTAAAAATTTGGCGGCATTATCGAATTGGCAACGAGATCACTCAAATAATAAATATAAGAATATAGTAGTCCATCATAATGAAAGTTCGATTTCATTTGATCATTATAAGTATTTGTTAAATTACTTTACGAATTATTTTACGTGATGTTCAATTGTAATAAAATTATTCAAAACCAAAGTGAGGTCATGGCAGAGTGTTTTATTTGCCTAAACCTCACTCTTTTTATAATTCCATTAATTTATGCCCTAATATTTTTTTTTTATCTGAATTACTTAATGTATAACTAAGCTAAAACTTGAGAGGATGCATAGTCAATATTTTTGCACTTTAATTGTATAAATGATTCTCAACTTAGTAAAAGATAGTTTATTATTAATTTAGTTAATGTATTTGGGGGAAATCACATGAATAATGGGTTTGTATGCAAATGTTGTGGAAAATATCATAAAGAGTTACCGATGAGTTATGGAAGTTCAGTTCCTGACTATTTTTTTGAAATTCCGGTTGACGAGCAGGAAAGTCGTTGTTGAAATGAACGATGATCAATGCATAATTGATGATAAGTATTTTTTTATTCGTGGAAATATTGAAATTCCTATTATCAATACAAATCAAAAATTTATTTGGGATGTATGGGTTTCATTAAGCGAAGAGAACTTCGATAAAACAAGATTTTTGGGATGATCCTAAAAGAGAAAAAAATTGGATCCTATATTTGGATGGTTATCGACAAATATTCCTAGTTATCCAGACACAATTAATTTAAAAACTATGGTACACACAAGAAGTGTTGGTTTGTGTCCTGTCATAGAATTAGAGCCAACTAAACACCCATTAGCATTAGAACAAAGAAAAGGTATAACATTAGAACGAATTATGCAAATCGCAGAAGAATTATGTGATTCGGGAGGGACCACACGGATATAAAGCATATAGGGACTGGACCGTTTCATCCAAATTGTGATAAAAGAAAAAATAGAAAAAATGGCTTTTTGGTATACATAGAATGGGGGATATGGGATGGCGGGAATAAAAGATATTGCCAAAGAAGCTGGAGTTTCCATTTCAACGGTGTCATATGCATTAAATGGAAGTCCAAAAGTAACAGAAGAAACTCGAAGCAGAATCATGAAGATCGCAAATAGGTTAGGTTATGTTCCTAATGCAGCGGCAAGGATGTTGAAGGTTAAAGAAACAAAAATTATCGGGGTATTCTTGGCTGATTATGGAGGTTATTTTTACGGACCACTATTAAGAGGAATGAGACAAGCTTTAAACGACAAAAGGTATGAATTGATTGCTTGTTCTGGTGTGCAATCACGTCGACTTTTACTTGAAAAAGTAATTGATGGTGGAATCATTTTAGATCAGGCCTTTTCAGATGAAGAACTTTTAGATTATGCTGAAAAAAACTATAAAATGGTAGTGATGGATCGAGAATTACAGCACAACAATATTAAAGGAGTTCTATTAGATAATAATGGCGGAGCTAAGTTAGCGATTAAAGAACTTCTTAAAAATGATGTCAAAAAAGTATATGCTGTAACAGGGCCAGAGGGATCATACGATTCAAGTAAACGTATGGAAGGTGTTAGAGAAGAATTAGCAAATTATCCTGAAATTGAGTTAATTGAAATCGGCGGAAATTTTATGAAAGATTCAGGAGAAGTAGCAGCACAACAAATCTTTTCATACTATAATGAACCGAGTGCAATTTTCTGTTTGAATGATGAAATGGCAATTGGGATCTATAACTATCTTCAAGATACAGATTACAAAGTAGGTAAAGATGTTTTTATTGTAGGTTTTGATAATATTGAATTATCACAATTTGTATCACCAAGATTAAGTACAGTATCTTATTCAACATTTGATTGGGGTTCATTAGCGGCTAAAAATATATTGAAACTTATTTCTAACGAAGTCGTTGAGAATAAGAAAATTGAAGTTTCATTAACTGTTGGTGGTTCTTCTTAAGTTTTACTTAAAGAGACTTAAATTTCTCTTCAAAAGAGAGGTTTTAAGTTTCTTTTTTTTGTCTAATACTGAAAATTTCACATACCGTACCAGATTCTACAAAGTGAAAAAATACAGTATTTAGTAGTCAATATTGAACAGAAGACTTAATTTAAAAGAACAAACCGTAGAATTCAACCTCTTTTAATCGTAGGAAAGGAAATTAAACTAAACATGTCGAAATATTGAACTATATAAATACTACCAAAGGACTGAGTGCTTTTGAACACATTATTGTTAACAGGTTTTGAACCTTTTCTGAACTTTTCAATTAATCCTACTGAAGAAATTGTGAAAGAGTTAAATAATCAAGAGGTTGGAGGGTTTCAAATTATCGGGGCAGTTTTACCTGTTGATTTCAGTACAGCGGGTAATGAGTTAATAAAATTGTTTCATACGTACAACCCATCGGCGGTTATCTCATTAGGATTAGCAGGTGGTAGATTTAAAATAACGCCAGAACGGATCGCAATAAATTGCAATGATGGTGCAGCGGACAATAAAGGGAATAAATATGAAGGGGCAAAAATTGATCCAGAAGGCCCGGATGGACTATTTTCAACGCTTCCAATTCAGAAAATTGTTAATGAATTAAACAATCACAAATTTCCAGCTGAAATATCTGATTCTGCAGGTACTTATTTGTGTAATAACGTTATGTATCAAATGCTTAATGAATTAAAAAAAATAAACAAGCGAATTCCGAGTGGCTTTATTCATATTCCAGCTTCACATGAAATGGCTGTAATTGATCAGAAGTTGCCAAGTTGGTCGCAAACTGATTTGACAGATGCTATAAAGCTTGCAATCGAAGTGATTATTCTAAATGATAAGCACTAAATTGGATATTTTTCCGTTAGGTTGCTCTGGCTTAGTATGTTATTTAGGTGATTCGATTTCAATGGAAACAAATAATCTAGTACATGCTTTCTCAGAATATCTAAAAACTAAATTAATGACGAAAATAACAGCAGTCGTACCATCTTATCATTCCATTACAATTTTTTATGACTCAATTAACTTTTCATACGAGGAATTAAACCAAGAAATAAAGTTACATTTTAATCGTTATAATCGTTCTAAAATTAACAGAGAGCGTACTATTTATGAAATTCCAATTTGTTTTAGTTCAACTTTTGGAACCGAACTTCAAAAAGTAGCAGAGCAAAATAAACTAAGTACTGAAGAAGTAGTACAACTTTATCTAGAAAAAATGTATCCCATTTATATGATTGGTTTTTTACCTGGGTTTCCTTATCTTGGCGGATTAAACCCTAAACTATCAACTCCTAGACTAATAAAGCCAAAAACAGTTTTAAAGGGTTCGGTTGGGATTGCCGGAAATCAAACAGGGATTTATCCTTTTGAATCTCCAGGTGGATGGAATATTATTGGACGTACTCCAATTTCAATATTTTCAACGAAAGATAATGGCACAGAAAACTTTAAACCTGGAGATTTAGTAAAATTTTTTGAGATTAATATCGAAGCATTTAATGAGATTGATCAGCTAGTGAAAGAGGATAACTATTCAATTAAAAAGGAAGTGCGTTTTATTGATTCATATTGATTTAAACTGTGATTTAGGTGAAAGTTTTGGGAATTACAAAATAAATGACGAACAAATTATGCCACATATTACTTCAGCCAATATCGCTTGTGGATTTCATGCAGGTGATCCGTTTGTAATTTATGAAACAGTAAAATTAGCAAAACAGTATAATTTATCAATTGGAGCGCATCCAAGTTTTCCTGATTTACTTGGTTTTGGTAGGAGAGAAATGAATTTCAGTGAAGATGAAATTTATAAATTAGTTCTCTATCAGATTGGTGCACTTTATTCGGTATGCAAAGTAAACCGAGTTGAACTTCATCATTTAAAACCTCATGGTGCACTTTATAATATGGCAGCTACAAATTTGAAACTCGCTTTAGCGATTACAAAAGCAATGAAAGACTTCAATCATACACTAACCTTATATGGACTAGCAAATAGCAAATTAATAGAAGCAGCGATTGAAATGAATATTCCTTTTTCTTCAGAAGTATTTGCAGATCGAGCATATGGTGATGATGGTTTATTAGTCCCTCGTAATCAATTAAACTCGGTTCATCACAATACGAAGGATGCCATTAATCAGGCACTCCAAATTGTAACAACCAAAACCGTATCAACAATTACCGGTAAAGTTATTCCAATTCAAGCTGATACCATTTGTATACATAGTGATTCTGATATTTCAATTAAATTAGCGATGGAATTACGTAAAGTATTTAGTGAGAATAACATTCTTGTTAAGTCAAGAGGAGCGTAATACTTTGAAAGAGTTTTTTGAAGTTTTACAAAGAGGTGTATCAATTTCAATTCAAGATAATGGAAGGTATGGTTTTAGACATTTAGGTATACCTGTTTCTGGTGCCATGGACAAGTTAGCTTATCAAATTGGAAATCTATTAATAGGAAATAAATTAAACGCAGCTAGTATTGAAATTGCGATTGGTGGTACTGTCCTAAAAGCATTAAATCAATTTTCAATCGTCATTACAGGTGGGAATTTGAAACCTACAATTAACGGTAAATTAGTTGAGATGAATAAAATAATCGACATAACAAAAGGAGAGATTTTGACTTTTAACGGGGGAAATACTGGTGTTTATTCATATATATCGATACCCGGCGGAATTAAAAGTGAATCTCATTTCGAAAGTCAGTCATCGTATGAGGCTGCTTCTCTTGGATTAATCCCTAAAAAAGGTACAATAATTTATGGTTCAAATACTTCTTATAAACTAGTGAAAAATGGACTGAAACATGAGTATATTCCAATCTATCCTAAGCATAATTTGGTTCATTTTATAAAAAGTAGTCATTTTGAGAAAATACCTCACCATATAAAAACACAAATTTTATCTGAACCTCTTACAATTGGTACTTTTAATAGAATGGGAATGTATTTAAGTTCAAAAAATGCTAATTTAAATCCGTTTGATTCAAATATTCTATCAGAAGGCACTACTTTTGGAACGATTCAAGTACTACCAACTGGTCAACCAATTATCTTACTAGCAGACTCTCAAACTACAGGCGGATATGCAACATTAGGTACAATAATTTATTCAGACCTTTGGAAACTTGTACAAATGCAACAAGGAAATACAATTCAATTAATACCAGTAGATGTAGATGATTCGAGACTTTTAAATAAAAAGCTTCATTTATTTTTAAACTATTTACAAATTGAATGTAGAAATAAGGAGAGATAACGATGGAAAAATTACTTGGAAAATTATTTGATGTGACAGAAAAAGGCGAAAATGAAATTGTAATTGAAATAATAAGAGAACAACCAAATTTGATTCATGAAGAAAATGAGCATGGGTTAACATTACTTGGAATCGCAGCACATTACGGTCAATATGAAGTTGTAAAAACTTTAGTAAAAAATGGTGCTCAGATCAATGCACTTTCTCACTCAAAGCTTTCATTTATTCCACAAAACACAGCTCTCCATGCAGCAATTGCAGGTTCTAAGTCAATAGAAGTGATCGATTTTCTTTTAACGAATGGAGCAAATCCTAATATTAGCGACAGTGAAGGGCACACTCCATTACATATCGCAGCATTTGAAGGCAATACGTCTATAGCTGATCTTTTGTTAAAAAAAGGTGCTGAAATTAAAGCTAATAATTCTGGTAAAACCCCAATAGAAATTGCTGAAGAGCGTGGTAATTCAGCGTTTATCAATTTTATAAAAGAAGTAACTTTATAAAAATCAGTAGTGTTGTGATGACTGTTATGTCACAGCACTTTTTGTTATGATAAAAGAAAGACTAGTAAAGAGGGAATAAGTATTGAGAATTAATGTTTATATTAGTGCATCTGGGTATTGTTCTAGAAGAGCAGCAGAACGATTGGTTGCTTCGGGACAGGTTAAAATTAACGGACTAACTGCTGAAAAAAATAGCATAGTAGAAGAAGACGACCTTGTACAAGTAAATGATGAAGTGATTTACTTAACAAGTGAAAAAGACTATATCATTCTAAATAAACCGGTAGGAATTACTTGTACAGGATTACAAACTGTAGAAGGTAATATAATTGAATTTGTCAATTATCCAAAGAGACTTTTCCCAATAGGTAGATTAGATAAAGATTCTGAAGGATTAATCATCCTTACAAACGACGGACCTATTGCACATAAAATTTTACATAGCGAACATGGACATGAAAAAGAGTATATAGTCACAGTCGATCAACCAATTGATGTAGATTTTATTAATGGCATGTCAAATGGAGTACTTATAGGAACTGTTTTAACAAAAAAATGTAAAGTTGAAAAAATAGATGAATATACATTCCGTATTATTTTAACGCAGGGCTTAAATCGTCAAATTCGGAAAATGACAAAAAGTTTTGGAATTAAAGTGATTAAATTAAAGAGAATTCGAATTATGAATATCCATATGGAAAATCTAGAAATAGGTAAATGGAGAAAATTAACAGAAAAAGAGTTATTTACATTAAAAGAACAATTGAAAGAGGAAGAATCAAATGAAAATTTTAATTGATGCAGATGGCTGTCCAGTAGTTTCAGAAACAATTAATATTGCAGCAGAATTTAAGGTAAACGTTCTTTTATTATGTGATACTGCCCATATAATGCAAAGAGAGGGCGCTGAAACAATCGTTGTTTCACAAGGTGCGGATGCAGTTGATTTTGCTTTAGTAAATCGAGTTGTAAACGGAGATCTCGTTATTACCCAAGATTATGGTCTTGCTGCAATGGTTTTATCAAAGCAAGCTTATGTATTAAATCAAAACGGTTTTCAATATACAAATGAAAATATTGATTCACTTTTACATACTCGATATGTTTCAAAGAAAATTCGAAATGCAGGTGGACGTGTGAAGGGACCAAAAAAACGTCAAAAGCTTGATAATGCAAATTTCGAAAACGGTTTAAGAAAATTACTTTCTTCAATTTCTTTATAGTAAAATAGAATTGTATAAATAAAATAAAAAAGGAGGCAAGCATGTTAACACTTGCAAGAGAAAACTTAAAAAAGTATTTTGGATATGAAAATTTCAGAGCTGGACAAGAACAAATTATTGAACGAGTTTTATCAGGAAAGCACACAGCTGGTATCATGCCTACAGGTGGTGGAAAGTCGATCTGTTATCAAATTCCAGCGACAATTCTCCAAGGAGTTACCCTCGTCATTTCTCCATTAATCTCTTTAATGAAAGACCAGGTAGATGCATTGCATCAAGTAGGTATTCCTTCCACATTTATTAATAGTTCACTTTCTTATAATGAAGTAAATGAAAGAATGATGGATTTAAGTTATGGTGAATACAAAATTCTATATGTTGCACCTGAAAGATTAGAATCAGAAAGCTTTATTAATGAATTAAAAAGATTGCCAATTTTACTTGTAGCAGTAGATGAAGCACACTGTATATCGTCATGGGGACATGATTTTAGACCAAGTTATTTACGTATAAAAAACTTAATACAAGAATTGCCTACTAACCCAACTATATTGGCACTTACTGCGACGGCAACTCCTCAAGTTAAATCAGATATATGTAATCAATTAGGAATAATCGAGGAAACGACAATCATTACAGGCTTTGAAAGAGAGAATTTGTCATTTAAAGTCATTAGAGGTCAAAATCGATTAGATTATATTTGTAATTACATAAAACAAAATAAAAACGAATCAGGTATTATTTACGCCGCAACTAGAAAAGAAGTAGATAATGTTACGAATAAATTAAGAAACCTTGGGATCTCTGTCGGTAAATATCATGCAGGATTAAGCGATGCAGAGCGGTCAAATCAACAAGATGCATTTTTACAAGATAATATTAGCGTAATGGTCGCTACAAATGCATTTGGTATGGGAATTGACAAGAGTAATGTTAGATACGTAATCCATTACCAAATGCCTAAAAATATGGAAAGCTATTATCAAGAGGCTGGAAGAGCAGGGCGAGATGGATTAGAAAGTGAATGTATTTTACTTTTCACTGCGCAAGATGTTCAAATTCAAAGATTTTTAATTGAACAATCTACCTTTGAACATAATCGTCTAAAACAAGAAATTTCAAAACTACAATCAATGAAGGATTACAGTTATTGCGAAACATGTTTACAGGCATTTATTTTAAAATACTTTGGGGATGAAACTGACCACTCCTGTGGTAAATGTAGTAATTGTATTGATCAAAGAACTTCAATAGACATTACAATTGATGCTCAAATCGTTTTATCATGCATTATTCGAATGGGCGAAAGATTTGGTAAAACGATGGTTGCGTCAGTTCTAACAGGATCAATGAATAAAAAATTAATAGACTTAAATTTTCATACTTTAACGACATACGGTTTATTCAAAACTCGTACATTAAAAAGTGTTGGAGATTTAATTGATTATTTAACATCGGAACAATTTATTGGCGTTACTAGCGGTAAATTCCCATTGTTAACTGTAACAAATAGGGGAAGAGAAGTTCTACTAAATAAAATAAACGTAATGAAAAAAGAAGAAATCCAAGTTACTGAAATAAGAAACGTTGATAATGATTTATTTGATCAACTTCGAAGTTTACGTAAAGAAATTGCTACAGAACTTGGTGTACCGCCATTTGTCGTATTTGCAGATAGTACTTTACGAGATTTATGTAAATTACTCCCTACAACTGATGAAGAATTCCTACAAACAAAAGGTGTCGGATTGCAAAAACAACAAAAATTTGGTCATCAATTTATAGAAGTAATCAAGAAGTATAAAGAAGAAAACCATATTGAACTAGAGACAACAAAACCAAAAGCGACAACCATTAATAAAGTACCTTCACACAAAATATCATACGAATCTTATCAAAATGGACTTACTATTTCTGAAATTGCAAAAGAGAGAGGATTAAATACGACTACTGTTGAAAACCATATTCTGCAAAGTGCAATGGAAGATGATCATTTTGATTGGGATGAAGTAGTGCCTAATGATATTGAAAAACAAATTAAAGATGTAATTAATACAGTTGGGAGCGAAAAACTTAGACCTATAAAAGATGAATTACCTACTGAAATTACTTATTTCATGATTAAAGCAGTAATTATGAAATCTGCAACATAATATAAACTATTTGAACTAAAGTAAAAGAGCTTCCTATATTAAATGGGAAGCTCTTTATTTTACCTATTTCTTACTAGCCTTAACCTTTATTTGATTACTTTCTTTACTTTCATTATGAAGTCGATCTACAGCAGTTATTTCATACGTGTAGTCTTTATCTATATTTGCTGTTGTATCTAAATATGTTGTTTTGCCATCTTCTGATTTACGAACAGTAGTTAAGATGTTTCTTGGATCATCAATGCTATTTTTATGTAATCCATCAAAACGGTAGACAACATAATATGAAACATCTTGATCATTAGGATGGGTATTCAAAGTAAGTTGGATTCCATCTTTTGTACGAAGAGCGTTTTCAAATTTTGGTTTCTTTGGAGCTTTGTTATCTAACCATGGCATTGAAGGAATTAATGCCTTTGTACTATATAAGTCTTGACTTAAACGATCTTTTATACCAAGTGGATTTCGATTTAAGTCTTTAATTGAAAAATGCATACTACCTTTGATTTCAGGAATTGTACGATTTAATGCAATTTGTTTTGGTAATTCGTCAGGTAGAGCCCATGCCTCATTGTTAGCGTTAATTTTGTAATCGGCTTGTCCAATATATAAATCAACATTCTTACCCTTAACTTCCTTTGTCCACCAATTTGCTAGCGTATCGTATGCTGCAGCTTCAAATCCTATATTCCAATAGATTTGAGGAGTAATATAATCAATGTAATCTTTATTAATCCATTCTCTTGTATCAGCAAATAGATCATCATAATTTGTTTGACCAGCAGTTGTATTTGAACCAGTAGGGTCTTTTACTATGTTTCGCCAAACTCCAAAAGGACTAATTCCAAATTTAACATAAGTTTTTTCTTTTTTGATTGAATTATGAAGAATTTTTACGAACTGATTTACATTGTCTCGTCGCCAATCTTCAATATTAGCAAACTTTTGTTTACCATATTTTTCGTACGAGGTTTGATCTGGAAACTCTTGACCTGCGATACGATATGGATAAAAATAATCATCCAAGTGAACTGCATCGATATCATATTTTTTTACAACTTCCATAATCCCATCAAGAATAAATTGACGTGCATCAGGATTACCTGGGTCAAAATATAATTGCTTTCCATAAGGGACTACCCATTCAGGATGTTTTCTTGCAGGATGGTTTTCTGCTAAAGTATTTAAATCTTCTAAAGTAGCATTTCCTGGTGCTGTTCGTGGCATTGTAATACGATACGGATTAAACCAAGCGTGAAATTCAATATTACGTTTATGTGCTTCTTCAACCATAAATGCAAGCGGATCATAGCCTGGATCCTTACCTTGTGTACCAGTTAAGTATTTAGACCATGGACCATATTCAGAAGGATAAAAAGCATCAGCGGTTGGCTTAATTTGTACAACAACTGAATTCATTCCCATTTTTTCCACATCATCTAATAGTTTAATAAACTCTGATTTTTGTTGCATTTCAGACAAGCCAGTAGTTGATGGCCAATCTATGTTTGTAACTGATGCAATCCAAGCTGCTCGCAGCTCATGCTTAGGCGGGACTGAGTACTGTGAAGTAGTTTCAGCATGAACATTTTGAATTTGTTGAAATAATAGAGATGCGCCTACTGTAGCAGCAATCGCATATTTTCCAAGTTTTCTTTTCTTCATAAGTGTTCCACCTTACCTTCTATTAAATTAGTAGCGCTTACATAATATAAAACTACCAAAAATGGAAAGTATTGTCTATAACTTTTGAAATAAAATTTCAAAAAAATCTAAAAAATTAAGAAATTAAATTTCGGTATTTGATACCTTTGTGAAATCCCTAAATATAAATCATTTTAACATTCAGGATCTATAGCTTGGATTGTCTTAAATTGGTAAAATATTGATTGTAAGTATAATTGCATTAATAAAAGTTCATATAAGGAAAGAGCATACATTTATTCAAATTTCACGAGACAAGAGAGGATAAGAATTTGAAAATTAATCAATTAATTGCAAATAATATTAATAAATTAGATGCAATTTTACCTGAGAATCAGTCATTGGGAATTGCTGGATTATCTGGTTCTGGTAAGACAACTTTTTGTCAAACAATTGGTGAAGAGTCAAAGAAACGTCTAGTGTCTTTACTTCCAAAGGCCGAATATCAATATTTATTCCCTAACTTAATGGAAACAAATTTTAGTGCGATTAAGATGGAAGAAATGCCATTAGTACTTTTCCTAGGCAAATCTTCCATTTCTACCAATCCACGATCAACACTTGGAACACATACAGGTGTTTTTAAGGACATACGTGTAAGTCTTGCAGAAAAGTTTAATCTTTCTCCAGAAGTTTTTTCGTTTAATAATGAATTAGGCTGGTGTCCGGATTGCAAAGGCCGCGGCATTACAAAAAATATTGAATGTAAAAAGTGTAAAGGAAACCGTTATAATAAAAAAATTGAAGAATATACAATTGAGTTATTTGATTGTCCACATTCTATTTCAGATATTAATAACTTAAGTGTAGAAACAATCTTATCACTAGCAGAGGAATTACAAATAAGTGAAGCTAAACAGCATTTACTAAACAATATAATCAAAATGAATATTGGCTATTTATCCCTAAATCGAATTACTGGAACATTATCAGGTGGAGAAATAACTCGACTTTATTTAGGCGAATTTATGGCAACTAGTGAAAATACTGTTATTATCATCGATGAAATTTCGGTAGGTCTTGACCATGATACTTTAAAAAGAATATTAGACGAGATAAAAGAATTAGGATTTAAAAATCAAATATGGTTAATTGACCATTCCGATACTGTGCTAGATGCAACAGATGATCAAGTATTTTTCGGACCTGGAAGTGGTAAATACGGCGGGAAAATTGTTGAAGAATCTCCACGACCTAAACCGACTTACCCCGAAAGAAACGAGACATTGCCAAATGAGTTCTATGATTTTAAAGATCTTCATTGTCGTAATATCCAAATTCAAGAAATACTAATTCCTAAAAATAGAATAGTAACATTTACTGGCGAATCTGGATGCGGTAAATCTACTCTAGTAAATGAATGTATGTCAAAAGACTTCTTAAAACGATACCCAAAAGATAAATTAGTGATGGTAGGTCAGGATCGAAACCAATCGATTACAAGCCGATCAACAGTTGCTACATTCTTAGATATAAAAAGAAAGTTAACAAAATATAGTGAAGAAATAGATGATATTTTCCTGCGTTCAATCGAGGATATTATTGAAGAATTACCGAATGAAGACATTGCACATAAGCGATTAAGTTTGTTAATCAAACTTGGTCTTGGCTATCTTACGCTAGAAAGAAAAACACAAACACTATCAACTGGTGAATTTCAATGTGTACATTTAGTTTCTGAATTATTTTCTAATGTAAGAAACCCTCATACACTATTCATTTTTGATGAACCTTCAAAAGGATTATCACAAAATATATTAAATCAATTTATTGATAGTGTTCGAGAAATTCTAAAAGATGAATCAATTTCTATTATGATGATTGAACATAATGCTTACATGTTAGAAAGTTCGGATTATATTGTTGATTTTGGGAAAAGAAAGATTACTCCAGTTGAACATCTTGATGTTGTAAATCATGATGATTATTTTAATCAGATAAAACAGGAATATGAAAAGCCTCAGGCGCAAATTTCATCATCACTTAAAGTACAAAAGGGAGTTCAATATTTACAAGAAAATAATATAAATTATTTCAAAAATGCAGAAAACATTTATAAAGGTGGAATATTAAAAAGTCTATCTTCGATGGCACGACTTATTTATGGAGAATATGAATCTGATGCTATTCTTCCTGTTATTGCAATTGATTTAGAAAGACATTTATACAGTCAATATACATTTTTATATGAGATCGGCGGACTAATCAATCAAATCGTTGCTTCACATCCGACTAATAAGGATACAAGAAGTTTTGACTTTTATAACCAAGAAAATCATTGTCCATCTTGTTCTGGCCGTAGAGTAATTGAGAAGTTTGATATTGATGTAGTCATACAAGATAAAACAGTACCTTTCTGGGAAGGTTTATTACATTCAGATGTAATGGAAGTTTTAAAATATTACCAATATCCTAAATTACAATTCCTATTTGATGAAATAAAAAATGAACTTGGTCAAGACATTAGTAAAAGCTTTAATGAGTTGTCAGAAGCAGAAATGCATACTTTTTTATATGGATACTATGAAAAAACTTTTTATGATAAAGCTGGAAAGACACAAAGATTATGGGAAGGCTTTAATACGATTATTGGACGATATATGTCAATTTCAAAATCGGCTATCAAAGAACCAATGAAGGCTTCTAAAGAGCAAATTATATGTCCTATTTGCGAAGGTACCGTATTAAACCACCACAAAAAATTAATGTTTGGCAAATTTGATATTCGTAAAATCATCAATCAGCCTATAGATCAAGTAATTAAAACAGTTGGCCAGCTAACAGTCCTAGAAGAAATAAAATCAATTGTTGGCGGAGAAACAACATTAACAGTTGAAGTTTCTTTACTATCTCGAGAACAACAGGTTGCTTTAAAAATGCTAGAAATAAAACAAGCAAGCTTCGTTGGATATGAAGTAGTATTACAAAACGCTTTACCATTTTGGGATCGTGTTGAAACAAATATTGAAGAAGTAAGTAATAAAAACTTAGTAACGATTACTGATTTTAAAGATATATTTGAGACTAAAGAAGACATTATAGACAAATATTTTACAAATGGTAAATTCAAAAAGCTAACATATGTTTATGAAGCATTTGGTTATAAAAAAATCGTTACTCTAATTAATAAAGTAAAAGCGAGTAACCCTTGTCCGTTCTGTAAAGGAAAGAAAGTAATTTCAGAAGATAATTTACATGACGGAGTATATAAATTAACAATACCTTGTGTTAGCTGTTTAGCTAGTGGAATCAATGAGAGTGGACGTCAACAGCTTGTTGAGGGTATTGCAGTTCAAACATGGCTCACTGGTAACGTAAGTGAAATAGTTCCTGAAAACCAACTAACTGAGGAAGTTAAAGATATACCGATATTTAATCGCATAAGAGAACTTAATAAACGTGATATGATGGCAGTTTATCAATGTTTGATTCAAAATAATTAACAATAAAAAACTCATTTTCAAGATCGTTTTGAAATGAGTTTTTTATTTTGTGGATTAAAATATATGTGTCAATATAACAGGTAAAATTGTTGAGAAATTTTCATAGAATAATGTTCACACTTTATACATGGTAATAAAACAGTGTACTTAGTAAGATTAATCTGTAGGAAAAAACGAATTTTCTAAAAATATATTTTTAAAACAACAATATTTTTTTGAAAGTAGGAGATATGATGAATCATTTAAACTTAGGTAGGAACTTAAAAATATCAGCGGGTTTAACAGTATTTGTAATATTCTTGATGACCTATCTTTTAAACTAAAATATTGTATTTTCATATTAATTTGAACTAAAAACTCATTTGTTAAAAATACAAATGAGTTTTTTATTATATTTCTACTTTTAATAAATTACGATAATAGAAATTAAATTGAGAATCACACTTAAGTAGTGGTCCTCTTTTATAAAAATTCATATATTCGCTCATCAAATCTTTCTCTTTCAATAAACTCTGATGCTAAATTCGATAAACCTTTTTCAATGCAAAAAGGAGATAGCATGCCAGTATAGAATATAAGCATTGTAAGGAGTGTGAGGGGCATGATAGACGGAGATGTAATATTAA
The DNA here is from genome assembly GCF_002575105.1 of Bacillus sp. AFS053548. NCBI lineage: Bacteria > Bacillati > Bacillota > Bacilli > Caryophanales > Bacillaceae > Bacillus > Bacillus sp. AFS053548. The sequence goes on from NZ_NUHI01000003.1 coordinate 148,487, forward strand.
CTAGTACTCAAATAAGAGAACAGTTGGAGTTGAAACCAAGCACCTTCAGAAAGTATCAGGACATCTTAGAGAATGTTGGTTATACAATCAAGAAGAATAGTAGAGGACATCGACAATATTCAAATTATGATGTCTTGATCTTCGAAAAACTAATTGAATTAAGTAAGCATGATGGTATGACGTTAGAGAAGTCTGCGAGAATGATAAAAGAACAAACCAATAGATTAATACCTCATACTGACATGATAGTCGAAGAAAAGTCTTTAAACTTAACAGAGCACCTAATACAGATAAACAATGAACACCAGTTGCAAACAATTGGAAAACTAATGAATGAAATGGAAGAAAGACTTTCTAAAAAGATGGATCTACAACATAAAGAAGTATTAAAGCAACGAGAAAAGCAGACTAGCTTACTGTTAGAAGAATGGAGAGAACAAAGAAAACAAGATCAACAACTGTTATTAGAAACGGCAGCCACTCAAGAAAAGAATTCATTACGAAAGAAAGTAAGTGAAAAAATAGAAGAATTAAAAAAATGGTATTTCGAAATATGAGCTTATATTACATTCTAGAGATTTCGCGTTGCTTTTGTCGTTGGAATGATAATAGCGATCTTATATGGAATTTTACACTTAATAATTAATAGCAGAAATTAGGGAGCACTTAAAACAAGTGTTCTTTTTTATTTATCAGAAATTATTATGTAAACTTGTTTTTAATTGATCGTTCTTCAGGAATGATGGATTTTCATTAACCCATTATTCTAGTACCCTTATTAGGTACAAAAAATACAGTTGAGGTTAGATTACTCTTCATGAATAGACGAAATGGCTTGTAATCAAATATTATAAAAATAGAACATACATTCTGGTGTTTTGAATATACTTATGGTAAAATTAGGTAGAGTAGGGTTGTGGTAGGTGCCTTTCTTCGCTAAGAAGGGAGGTGAGAATGTGACTGGTTATGAGATTGCAAATTTAATTATTCAATGTGTTGGAATAACTGCAACTGTAATCTTAAGCATAATCGGTATTATCATTTCTATTAGCAAAAAAAAATAACCACCCTACCCCTCGAATGGTTGTGGTGATTATTTCTTCACTGGATCCGAGGAAAGCAACTTTACCAATTACTACTCGGAAGGGGTGTGTTCGCAGCACATCCCTTTTTAGTATATTCTTTATGACTACATTATAGTCCTTTTAGTACAGTTTGACAATGAAGTTAAAGTTCTTTTTAACTGAATGAATCGTTAATTTGCAATTTTTTCATTTGAATTTTGTGATACCTTCTTCGGTGAATTCAGTAGCAGTATTAAAGCGATACCTAAAAATGTCATAAAAATTCCAACTACTTGTGTTGGTGTTGGTTTAAATCCTGTTATGACTGTATCTAACACAATTGCCACTGCAGGATCTAAAAATGTTAACACAGCTATTATATTAGAAGGTAAAAATCGAATATTACCAAAGAATAATGCATAGATAACGCCTGTATGAACAAATCCAATAATCAAAATAAAACTCCAGTTTGCTAAATGCAAGTTTTGAAAAGAATCAAATTTAACAAATGGAATTAAAAGTAGAAACCCTAATGTTGTCTGAAGTAAAGTCGTAAAATATGAACTTGTTTGTGTAATCCCTTTATTCACAATCATTAATAATCCATAAAAGATTGCCGCAAGAAATGCCCAAATGACACCAGACGAAAGGAATTTATCAAGTGTAAAATCAGAATTAATACCGGATAAAAGAATTGAGCCGATAAAACTACTTAAAACTCCAAGTAAAGGAACAACCGTAATTTTTTCTTTATATATTAAACTACCTAATAAGAATAAAATAACGGGAGCTAAGTAATAAATTGAAACTGAAATTGTAACTGATAAATTTTCAAATGATTTAAATAAAAATACCCAATTCAAAACTAATAGGATCCCACTAAATAATGAAAGACTTATATCTTTTTTATTAAATATTTCTTTTTTAGCTAATCCTGAAAAATACCAAACTGAAAATAAAAAAATACTTGCAAAAACACATCTAATAAAAACTAAATCAATGGCTTTTAGGCCTGTTTTAGGAGCGACGAAACCTACTGTGCCAAAAGTAGCCATTGCAATAATGATACTAATTGTCGCTTTTTTATTTACTGCCAAATTCCCCAATATGTATCACGTCCATTCCTTGTTTAATTTCAATATTCTGTCAAATAAGTATATACTAAACTTTAGTGTGATATCAATCGAATAAATCATGGATCAGGTAATACCTTTCTCATAGGATATTCTTGAGAGAAAAAGTCAGGAAGAAGAGATTTACTAACTTATAGGGGGTTCATGAGGAAGTAAAAAGGCAAGAAGGTGAGATATACTTCCTCATAAAGGGTTCATGAGGAAGAAAAGTGACAATAAGGTGAGATATACTTCCTCATAAAAGGTT
>NZ_NUHI01000033.1:0-52383 GCF_002575105.1 Bacillus sp. AFS053548
CTATTAGGCTGATGTTTTTTTTGTATTTATAAAAATAAATATAAAAATATTTAATAAATCAAAGTAAAACTATGTGAAACTTGATCAATGTATTTAATCAAAGCTAATTTCACTGATACTTCACTTAAAGGTCCCTTGGCTTAAGTAGCAGTTCTTTCGAGGCATGGGGTTACCTTATATGGTAATGAGCACCGCACAGTAAGGCAGGCGAAGTAACGAAGAAAACGAGCGTTTGGCGGCTAGTCTGAGACAACAAACGAATTATAGTCCTTTTATAGTAGTTAAAAGGAACAAAAGTAAGATTAAAACAGGAAAGTAGTATCATGTTAGAAAAAAATATTTAAAATATAGAGCACAAAATTAGAACTATTTTCATATATTACAAAAAAATAGGCCCTAAATTGTATAAAAAGTTTTTAATTTGCAAAACTATATAATAAACAAAATTTTTTAATCAATCGTAAATTGCACTGGAAAAACACTTAGAGGAGGAAAAAAGGTGAATGGTTTATCAAAATGTATAGTTTGTGAAGAAAAAAAGGAAAATGGCATTCATATTATTGAAGCATTCGTATGTGAAGAGTGTGAAAAGAAAATCGTAAAAACTGAAACAGATGCACCTATATACAATTCCTTTGTAGAGAAGTTAAGATGTATTAGTACGGTGAAAGAAGAAATTGCGAATTAGAGGCTAGCATAAGCGTAATAGACTAATAGTAGTAGTCTAATAAGTTTTTGTAAGTTAAAATAAGATATAAAGTGAAGGACCGATTCTATATACAGGTACCTCTGCCATAATTTATTACTGTTTGGTCACCCCTTTAGTGACTGGGCCTTTAAGTAGTGGAGAGAACTTGTAAATATAATCGGTTTTTATATTGTCTATAAAATATAAGATTTCGAATTAGGCAGTTGTATAAAATGTCGAAAAGTATGTTTGGAATGTTTAATTTAAAACTTAACAAAAATATACTAATATAACGATACATACAAATAAATTGCGTAAATTAAAGGAAGAGTTATTGATGAATAAAATGCCATTAGTAAATGCACTGAAACAGTTTGTAAATAAAGAAACAATATCTCTACATGTTCCAGGTCATAAAAATGGAAAGCACACTTTTATAAATGAATTAGGATTACCAAATATATTAAATTATGATGTGACGGAATTAAATGGCTTAGATGATTTACATTATCCTTCAGAGGTAATTAGCGAGGCTCAAAAAATGTTAGCGAAAGTATACAAAGCAGAAGAAAGTTTCTTTTTAGTAAATGGATCAACTGTGGGTAACCTAGCTGCAATTTTAGCGTTATGTGGCGAAAATGACGAAGTATTGGTACAACGCAATTGTCATAAATCAATTTTTCATGGTCTTTTACTTGCCGGAGCAAAGCCTATATTCTTGCCATTAGATATTGATGAAGAGCTAGGACAGCCACTTGGGGTAAACAGTGAGCAATCTATGGATGTAATAAAAAATTATCCGAAAGCAAAAGCAATAATTTTAACAAATCCTAATTATTATGGAATGTCTCAGAATTTAAAAAATATAATTGAGTTCGCTCATAGTATGGAGATCCCAACGATCGTGGATGAGGCACATGGAACACATTTTATAATCGGGAATCCTTTTCCAAATGATGCTCTCTCTATGGGTGCCGATATTGTCATACAATCAGCGCATAAAACTTTGCCTGCAATGACAATGGGGTCATATTTACATATAAAATCAAAACTTGTTTGCAAAGATAAAGTAAGAGAAATGCTGAGAATGCTACAAAGCAGCAGTCCCTCTTATCCAATTATGGCTTCCTTAGATTACGCAAGGAGTTTTGTCGAAACATTTTCTCATGATAGGGTGAAGATACTTCAAAAGAAAATTGCCGACTTTATTAAAGAAGTTAATGATTTATCTAGTATACAAATTGTTACATCAAGTCGAATAAACTATTCACAAGATTTACTAAAAGTAATCGTAAAAAGTAAAAAAGGACATACCGGTAAGCAATTACAGGAAATATTTGAAAATGAGGGAATCTATTCTGAACTATCAGATTGGGGACATGTTTTGTTCATCCTTCCGCTAGATGAAAGAATGGATTTTAATGACCTTATTAATCGAGTAAATAAAGCAACTGAATCTATGGCTTATATTGAAAATAAACAACCTAAGCTTAATGTACCTAATTTTACCAGTACAGTGTTACATAGTTACGCTGACTTAAAGAAAAAAAGGAAGTTGGTAAAAGATTTGGCAGATTCAGTAGGAGAAATCTCTGCAGAAAATATTGTTCCTTATCCACCAGGAATTCCGATTTTACTAAAGGGTGAACTAATTACTACTAAGCATGTTGATTATATTCATGATGTATATCAATATGGAATGACGATTCAAAATTTGATTGAAGATAAAAATTTACAAATTGAAGTATTGATTTAGGAGGAAACACACTTGAAATCTTTATTCATTACATTTGAAGGACCAGAGGGTGCAGGGAAAACAACAATTATAAATATGATATCAGAAGAACTTCGTAAAAGAAGTGTAAATTTTATATCCACTCGAGAACCAGGTGGTATACGGATTGCTGAAAGTATAAGAAATATTATATTAGACACAGAGAATATTGAAATGGACAAACGTACGGAGGCACTACTTTATGCTGCGGCAAGGAGGCAGCATTTAGCAGAGAAAGTAATCCCTGCATTGGCAGAAGGAAAAATCGTGTTGTGTGATCGATTTGTAGATAGTTCGCTCGCATATCAAGGTGTCGGTAGAGGGATCGGAATAGATGAAATTTATAATATCAATCAATTTGCGATCGATGGTTTAATGCCTGATTTAACAATTTACTTTGATTTAGACCCTAAAGTTGGACTAAATAGAGTTCACCAAGCAGATGAGAGAGAAATCAATCGACTGGATTTGGAAGAACTAGATTTTCATTTAAAAGTTCAAAGTGGATATGCTGAAATCATGAAGAGAGAGCCATGGCGCTTTAAACGAATTGATGCATCAAACCAGGTCGATCAAGTATTTAATGATACTTTAAAAGTCATTTTAGAAAAAATAGAAGAAATTTAATTATTTACAAAAATTGATTACATGAACAATAACATGACGGAACTGTTATAATAGAAGTAGGGATACATTCGAAACTTAACTAAAAATTACTTGCATCTATTTGAAAAATGTAGGCCAAAAGTTAAGCTGAAGTAATTTATAAAACGATTAAAAAAAACAATACAATTTAAATATATCATTGATTAATTTATAGATATGAGTAGGTGTAAACATGAAAACATCTTGGGAGAAACTAAGCGAGCGTCAGCCAGTTGCCACAAAAATGTTAAAAAATGCAGTAATTAAGAACAGGGTAGCTCATGCTTACTTATTTGAAGGCCCAAGAGGAACTGGTAAACGCGAACTTGCATTATACTACACAAAAGTATTACTATGTGAGAATGTAAGTGGCGCTACACCTTGTGGAACTTGTCGTAATTGTAAGCGTGTCGATTCTGGTAATCACCCAAATGTTTATGTAATTGAGCCCGAAGAAACCTCAATAAAGAAACATCAAATTCAACAATTACAAGAAGAATTCTCTAAAACAGCTGTTGAATCGAATCGGAAAATTTATATAATAGATCATGCTGATCGAATGACGACAAATGCAGCTAATTCATTATTGAAGTTTTTGGAAGAGCCGGTCTCAATTACAACTGCATTTTTATTAACTGAACAAGTACAACAAATTTTGCCAACGATATTATCTCGCTGTCAATCAATCCATTTTAATCCATTACCAACAAAATACTTTGAAGAACATTTAGTTAATATCGAGCTCCAATCAAACTTAGTACCATTATTAGCAAGATTAACAAATAGTGAGGCAGTTGCACTTCAAATTGCTGAAGAAGAATGGTTTGCACAAGCTAGAGATTTAGTGATAGAATTATATGAAGCATTATTAACGACAAAAAAAGATAGTCTTCTAGTCATACAACAAAATGTTTCTCGTCATTTTGATACGAAGGAACAGTTACAAATGATGCTTGATATGCTTGTATTAGCCTTTAAAGATATGCTATATATATATGCTGAGCAAGATCAAAATGTTGTTTTTAAAAATGAAGAGCCATTAATGAGACAAGCATTAAATCGTATTTCATTAGAGAAAATAACAACTTGTTTAGAAATCATCCTTTTTGCTAAAAAGCGATTAACATCCAACGCAAATATGTTAATGGTTTTAGAGCAAATGATTATAGAGCTACAGGAGGGATTGTAGATTGTGTACGAAGTAGTCGGAGTACGTTTTAAAAAAGCTGGTAAAATCTATTATTTCGACCCAGATGGATTAGCAATCCCTAAAGATACTTTTGTCATCGTTGAGACGGTGAGAGGGATTGAATTTGGAAAAGTAGTTGTACCTAATAAAAAGGTCGGAGAAAATGACGTAGTCCTTCCGTTAAAAAAAGTTATGCGATTAGCTGATGAGCATGATCGTATGATTGTTGAAGAGAATAAACAATCAGCTAAAGAAGCTTATGAAGTTTGTTCTAGTAAAGTTATGCAACATGAACTAGATATGAAATTAGTTGATGTCGAATATACATTTGACCGAAATAAAGTCATCTTTTATTTTACAGCAGATGGTAGAATAGACTTTAGAGAATTAGTAAAGGATTTAGCTGCAGTATTCCGTACTCGAATTGAATTAAGACAAATAGGAGTACGCGATGAAGCTAAAATGCTCGGTGGGATTGGGCCTTGCGGTAGAATGTTGTGTTGTTCAACGTTCTTAGGTGATTTTGAACCAGTATCCATTAAAATGGCTAAAGATCAAAACCTTTCTCTTAACCCGGCGAAAATTTCAGGACTTTGTGGCCGATTAATGTGCTGCTTAAAATATGAAAATGACGAGTATGAGGCTGCAAAAGAACAACTTCCAGACTTAGAGGATATCATCAAGACAGCAGAAGGTCCTGGAAGAGTAGTAGGATTGAACATCTTAGAACGAGTTATTCAGGTAGAATTGATCAAAAAAGAACGCGTTGTGGAGTATACCCTAGATGATTTAATTCACGAGGGAGTCGTGTCAATACAAACCACAGATTAAGAGGTGGTAAGATTGGACAAGAAGAATATATTCTTATCTCTTTCCAATATGGAAGAACAAATTCAAGATTTATCAACACAGCTTAGTGATTTAAAACAATATATTGCTGAGCTACTAGAAGAAAATCACTATACGAAAATTGAGAATGATCACTTACGAGAAAGATTAGGTCTAAATAAACGTATAGAAGAAAAAGAACAAATAAAAGACTCAAAGAAGAAAAAGGTACAAAAGGATAAGGATCTTGGAGAAGGCTATGATAATTTAGCAAGATTGTACCAAGAAGGTTTCCATATTTGTAATCTACATTATGGAAGCGTACGTCATGGTGAGGACTGTCTGTTTTGTTTATCCTTCTTTGATAAAAAGTAATGGTAGGCTATTCCGGAAGAAGCGAGCGATTACCTTTTTAGAAATCAGCTATTAAATAAGCTGTTTAAAAAGGTAAAGTGCGCAGGCTTCAAATGGAATAGCTTCTTTTTATGCATTGCTAGTTAATTGTTAGACAATTAGGCAATGCTAAAAGATAATATTGGTATGAATTTGAAAGGAACTAATTATGCTTAAAGGTGACGAACGCTTAGATTACTTATTAACCGATGATATGAGAATTATTCAAAGTCCATCTGTTTTTTCATTTTCATTAGATGCAGTTCTTTTATCTAATTTTACATATGTCCCGATCCAAAAAGGTACAATCGTTGATTTATGCTCTGGAAATGGAGTTATTCCGTTGATGTTACACCGAAGATCTAAAGCAAATATAATAGGTGTAGAAATACAAGAGAGACTGTATGATATGGCTAAAAGAAGCATTGAATATAACATGTTAGATGAAAAAATATCAATGATTCATGACGATTTAAAAAATGCACCAGATAAAATAGGTAGAGAATTTGTAGATGTTGTTACGTGTAATCCACCATACTTTCAAGATATTCCGACTTCTGAACAGAATATGAATGAGCATTATGCAATAGCGAGACATGAGCTTAAAACGAATTTAGAACAAGTAATCAACGCAAGTAAACAACTTTTGAAGCATGGTGGAAAATTGGCGATGGTTCACCGTCCAGGACGTATGTTGGATATTGTTACAACAATGCGTAAACATGGTATCGAGCCGAAAAGAATTCAGTTTGTTTATCCAAAAATGGGTAAGGAAGCAAATACACTTCTAATTGAAGGTATTAAAGGTGGCAAAGCTGACCTTAAAATTTTGCCTCCGATTTACGTATATGAGGAAAATAACGAGTATACGGCTGAGTTAAAGGAAATTCTATATGGAAGATCATAAACACTATTTATATGTGCTAGAATGTTCAGATACAACTTTCTATGCAGGGTATACAACAAATATTGAGCGTAGAGTAAAACAACACAACGATGGAAAGGGTGCAAAATATACAAGGGGTAGGACACCTGTAAATTGTATATTTTTTGAGGAGTACCCAACTAAAAGAGAAGCAATGCAAGCGGAATACGCTTTTAAGCAATTATCAAGAGAAAACAAAGAACGATATATGAGAGGAGGAACGAGTAATGATTAAAAGTCAAAAGAGCTTCTTGAATGAAGAATTAGGCTGTCTTTATTTAATACCAACCCCTATTGGTAACTTAGAAGATATGACGTTTAGAGCGGTACGAATACTAAAAGAAGTAGATTATATTGCAGCGGAGGATACTCGTAACACGAAAAAGCTTTGTAATCACTTCGAAATACCAACCCCTTTAGTGAGTTATCATGAGCATAATAAAGAAAAAGCAGGATTAAAACTTGTAGAAGACTTGAAACGAGGATTAAAAGTTGGATTAGTAAGTGATGCTGGAATGCCGTGTATAAATGACCCAGGTTATGAGCTTGTAAAACTTTGTTTAGAAGAAGGTATTTCTGTCGTTCCTTTACCTGGCGCAAATGCTGCCTTAACATCTTTAATATCATCTGGACTACCTACTGATTCGTTTTTATACATAGGATTCTTATCACGCCAAAAGAAAGATAAGAAGAAGCAGTTGGAACCGTTAAAGGGGCAACGTAGTACAGTCATTTTATACGAGTCTCCACACCGTTTAAAAGAAACACTACACGTTATTCTTGAAGTATTAGGTGACAGAAGAATTGTCCTTTGTAGAGAATTAACAAAGAAGTTCGAAGAGTTTTTACGTGGGACAGTTAGTGATGCAATAGACTGGGCAACGAATGAAGAAGTACGCGGAGAGTTTGTAGTTGTTTTAGAAGGGGCATCTGAAGAGGATGTGAAAAACAATGAGGAGTGTTGGTGGCAGGAACTAACTATTAACCAACATGTCGATTGGTACATAAATGAAAAAAATGAAAAAAGTAAAGATGCAATAAAACTTGTTGCGAAGGATCGTTCATTAAATAAAAGGGACGTCTACGCGGAATATCACGAAATTTAATAAGGTTTAAAAATGAAGTTAGGCTGCCTAATTTATTTGTAATTCTCTACTCATTTTTACTAGCTTTTATTTAGAGAATGCAATTAAAATAGGCAGCCTCTTCAATTTAATTATTATCAGCTATAAATTGTTCAATCTCGAATTTTAGAAGTTCTGCGCCTTTTTTACTTAAAACAATTTTGCCATCAGCAACCTCAAGATTATTTTGAGAAATTTCTCCCGTCATCATACAAGTCATATTTGGTTCATACTTTTTTAGGATAATTCGATCATCCTGAACAAATATTTCAAGTGTGTCTCTTTCAGTGATATTTAGTGTTCTTCTAAGTTCAATTGGAATTACTACACGGCCGAGCTCGTCTACCTTACGGACAATTCCTGTAGATTTCATAATTAATCCTCCTATATAAAGTTTTTATGAAAATAAATGTACTATGTAGTCCAAAAGATAGAGCTACATAATGCTACAATGCCAAAATGGGTTAATTAAAGAGAAAATGTATGTATATTTACGAGAAATAATAGAAATAGATGTTACTATTGTGTAAAATTTAACTTATAAAATAAGTATGAAGTTGTAATAGTAGATGGGGATATGCAGATAACTCATTTTTCATTTTATAATGAAATGCAAAATCATGCGAATAATTTAGTGTCAATATTTAGAAATTTTTGAAGGAGGATTTTTGGTCAATGAGTAATAAAACTTTTTATATCACAACCCCAATATATTATCCGAGCGGAAAATTACATATAGGTCATGCTTATACGACTGTTGCTGGGGATGCAATGGCTAGATATAAAAGACTTCAAGGTTTTGATGTTTTTTATTTAACGGGTACAGATGAACATGGTCAAAAAATTCAACGAAAAGCTGAGGAATTAAATGTCTCACCGCAAGAATACTTAGATGATATCGTTGTTGGAATTAAGGACCTATGGACAAAATTAGATATTTCCTATGATGACTTTATCCGTACGACGGAAAGCAGACATAAAGAAATTGTTGAGAAGATTTTCAAGCAATTACTTGATCAAGGTGATATTTATTTGGACGAGTATGAGGGTTGGTATTCTGTACCGGATGAAACATACTATACTGAAACACAAATTGTTGATCCTTTATATAATGAAGAAGGAAAAATTATTGGTGGAAAGAGTCCGGACAGCGGTCATCCAGTAGAGCTGGTTAAAGAAGAGTCATATTTCTTTAAAATGAGTAAATATGCTGACCGATTACTGAAGTATTATGAAGAAAACCCAGAATTTATTCAACCTGAATCAAGAAAAAATGAAATGATTAACAATTTCATTAAACCAGGATTAGAGGACTTAGCTGTCTCACGTACTTCATTCGATTGGGGAGTAAAAGTACCTGGTAATGCTAAACACGTAATTTATGTGTGGATTGACGCTTTATCTAACTATATTACAGCTTTAGGATATGGTTCAGATAATGAAGAAAACTATAAAAAATATTGGCCAGCGAATGTTCATTTAGTTGGTAAAGAAATTGTACGTTTCCATACGATATATTGGCCGATTATGTTAATGGCATTAGACTTACCATTACCTAAAAAGGTCTTTGCTCACGGATGGTTATTAATGAAAGACGGCAAGATGAGTAAATCAAAAGGTAATGTTGTAGATCCAGTAGTATTAATCGACCGATATGGCTTAGATGCTCTAAGATACTACCTATTACGTGAAGTTCCTTTTGGATCAGATGGTATTTTTACGCCTGAAGGATTCGTTGATCGTATTAATTTTGATTTAGCGAATGATCTAGGTAATTTATTAAACCGAACAATTGCAATGATCCAAAAATATTTTGATGGTAATATTCCTGCAGTTAATGGAACAGTAACAGATTTTGATGAAAACCTTCAACAAGTGGCAAAGAACACGAAGGAAACTGTGGAAGCAGCAATGGAAAATATGGAGTTTTCAGTTGCATTAACAAATATTTGGCAGTTCGTTAGTCGTACAAACAAATATATTGATGAGACACAGCCGTGGGTACTTGCTAAAGACGAAAGCCATGTACAAGAACTAGCTTCGGTAATGGCACATTTAGCTGAATCTTTACGTCAAGTTGGGATTTTATTAAAACCTTTCTTAACTCAGACTCCAGCGAAAATTTTCACACAGTTAGGACTAGTTGATGAAAAGATTCTTTCATGGGATAGCCTAAATGAGTTTGGAGCAATTCAAGAGGATACGAGAGTACAAAAAGGTGAACCAATTTTCCCACGTTTAGAGACAGAGGTTGAAGTTGCATATATTAAAGAACAAATGCAAGGCACTGTAAAACCAGTGGTAGAAGAAAAAGTGGAAGAAACTGTTCCTGAAATTACAATTGATGAATTCTTTAAAGTTCAACTAAAGGTTGCTGAAGTAAAAGAAGCTGGTGCAGTAAAAGGAGCAAAAAAACTTCTAAAACTTCAATTAGACTTAGGAAATGAATCAAGACAAGTTGTATCAGGTATAGCGGAATACTATAAACCAGAAGACTTAATTGGTAGAAAAGTGATCTGCGTAACGAATTTAAAACCTGTAAAGCTTAGAGGAGAACTATCCGAAGGGATGATCCTTGCAGGAAGTATTGAAGGTAAGCTATCACTTGCAACAATTGATCAATCATTACCAAACGGTACTATTATTAAATAATGTTACTAGGAAAAGTATTTCGTGTAAAAACTAACATGAAATACTTTTCTTTTTTGATTTGTTTTACTAAAATAATTGTTGTATTGTGCAGAAAATTGTAAAAATATCATAAGAATCACAAATATGATAATAATTTGTTGATTTATGGCAGGTGTTAACAAGTTATTGTTAGAAAATGTCACTATATGAAGAAAATATTACAGATTGATTACAATAGTAAACTGAAAAAATTATCAGAATTTTGTTTTAAAAAGTAAGAAAGTCTTGATATAACATGGAATTAATTTAAAACATCTTTAAAAATTTATTAGAAATTGCTTAATTTTGACCATTTCTTTTTGTAACGGAATTGTTAACTGTGCGTTAGGTAAGAAATTTTACGGTATGCTAGACTAAATCTCAGATGAGCAAAGGGGAAGTAAAAATGCTTTTTGATACACATGTACATTTAAATGCAGATCAATACAAAGAAGACCTTGAAGAAGTAATTAGTAGAGCTTTGGAAGCAGGAGTTGTTCATCAAGTAGTTGTTGGCTTTGATCGACCAACAATTACGAAAGCTATGGAATTAATTGAGAAGTATGATTTTCTTTATGCAGCTATTGGCTGGCATCCAGTTGATGCAATTGACGCAACCGAAGAAGATTTTGAATGGATTAAGGAATTATCAAAGCATCCTAAAGTAGTAGCAATTGGTGAAACTGGATTAGATTACTACTGGGATAAATCTCCAAAAGAAATCCAAAAAGAAGTATTTCGCAAACAAATTCAATTAGCAAAAGAATGCGGACTACCGATTGTTATTCACAATCGAGACGCAACAGAAGACATTGTAACCATTTTAAAAGAAGAAAATGCATCTGAAGTAGGTGGCATTATGCACTGCTTCGGCGGAAGTGTGGAAACTGCAAAAGAATGTATTAAAATGAACTTCTATATTTCATTAGGAGGACCAGTTACATTTAAGAATGCAAAAAAACCAAAAGAAGTAGCGACAGAGATTCCGTTAGAAAATCTATTAATCGAAACGGATTGTCCATACTTAACACCACATCCGTATAGAGGAAAAAGAAACGAACCTAGCTATGTATCACTTGTTGCTGAAGAAATTGCACATTTAAAAAACATATCAGTTGAGGAAGTTCAAAAACGAACTTTCGAAAATGCGTGTAATATTTTTCAGATTAACAAATGATCTCATGAACTAGTACGAATACATAAAATTCGTCACAGTTCACGTATGAAGAGTTGAAGAATTTGTCGAAAGAAAACTCTTCTACTTCTAAATCTAGTAAACATACATTCAGTAGAGTAGAAGCACTAGTTAATAGGTTTGGAGCTAGTCAATCTTTTTTCTCAGGCGAAAAGGAGGAGTAAAATCGTGATAGACGCGAATAGGTTACTTTCTAGACTTGGGAGTAGTAAAAAACTAGCAGTACAACTTGCAGGAGCTTTAGTTTTCACTGGATCAGTAGGTACAGGAGCATATGAGGGACTTAAAGAACAAGTAACTCTTGAGGTAGACGGGAAAGAACAGGTTATTCAAACACATGCAAATACTGTGGCTGAATTATTAAAAGAACAAAATATTAATATTACGAATGCAGATGAAATATATCCGTCAGCCAAAACGAAAATATCAGATGATATGGATATTACAGTTCATTTAGCGAAACCTGTTAAACTTACGATCGATGGGCAAGAAAAAGTCATTATGACAACTGCTCAAACGGTAAAGGAATTATTAGAGGAACAAAAAATTAAGACCAATCCTGATGATGTTATAATGCCTGCACTGTCAACACCGTTAGAGGAAAATGGTAAGGTATCTTACGAAAAAGCATTCCCTATGGTTTTAAATGACGGAGGAGTTTCTAAAAAAGTATTTGCAACTTCGACTACTGTCGCTGACTTTTTAGAAAAGCAGAACATTACATTAAACGAATTTGACCGAGTTGAACCAGGTGCCGGCGAAATGATCAAACCAAATGATGCAGTTCGAGTTATCCGTGTCGAAAAAGTCAACGATGTGGTGGAAGAGCCTGTAGATTTTAAAGAAAAAGAGCAAAAAGATTCTTCTATGTATAAGGATGAATCTTCGGTCATTTCAGAAGGTGTAAAAGGACTTGTTAAACGTAACTTTGAACTGATTAAAGAAAATGGTAAGGTAGTTTCTAAAACACTAGTTGATGAAACTATTTTAAAAGAACCAGTTGATCGAGTAGTTGCAGTTGGAACAAAGTCTGTACCTACATCAAGTGCATTAGTAAAATCTAGTGCGCCAAAATCAAGTAGTAAGGTAAAAGAAATGTATGTTGAAGCAACTGCATATTCACCTTACGATGCTGGGATGTCTGGTGTAACAGCTTTAGGTATTAATGTTCGTAAAAATCCTAACACAAAACTGATTGCAGTTGATCCAAAAGTGATTCCTTTAGGATCTAAAGTTTGGGTTGAAGGATATGGCGTTGCTATTGCTGGTGACACTGGTGGAGCAATTAAAGGCAGAAGAATCGATATTTTAATGCCTACAAAAGACGATTGTTTTGATTTTGGTCGTCGTACTGTAAAAATTCGTATTATTAGCTAATATTTTTAAAATAGATCGTTGTTTGAATGAAAGTAGAAGGATAAGTCCTTCTGCTTTTTTTTATACTACTTTTAAGAGAGTATGAAGTTTTATTATCCTTATGGTATGATTACATATACTTGTATTGGTTGGAGGAACAAATGAAAATTAAAGAAATCATTGTTGTTGAAGGTAAAGATGATACGGCGGCAATTAAAAGAGCTGTGGATGCAGATACAATTGAAACAAGTGGTTCTGCTATAAATAAGGATACTTTAAAATTAATAAAGCATGCTCAGGAGACTCGAGGAGTTATCGTATTTACAGATCCTGATTATCCTGGACAACGCATACGCTCGATTATTAAAGAACATGTACCAGGATGTAAGCATGCATTTTTACCAAAGGAAGAAGCTGTTCGTTCAGGTAAAAAAGGATTAGGAATCGAGCATGCTACTAGAGAATCTATTCGAAATGCTTTAATTCATGTTAAGCAGGAATTTATCGAAGTTGAATCTGAAATTACAAAGGAAGATTTAATAGATGCCGGATTAATTGGACATCCCAAATCAAGTGAAAGACGAGATAAACTTGGTAAAATTCTTAATATAGGTTATACAAACGGTAAGCAACTAGAGAAAAGACTGCAAATGTTTCAAATCTCAAAAGATGAATTTGGGCAAGCAGTAAAAAAAGTTTTAATGGAGGAAAAATAATGAAGGATATCGCGACACCTAGTCGAACGAAAGAAATATTAGCCAAGTACGATTTCTTCTTTAAAAAAAACTATGGTCAAAATTTCTTAATTGATACAAATATACTAGAAAACATTGTAAGTTATGCAGATTTAACTGAAGAAAGTTGTGCAATTGAAATTGGGCCGGGAATTGGGGCATTAACTGAGCAAATTGCAAAGCGAGCTAAGAAAGTATTAGCTTTTGAAATTGATAATAGACTAATCCCAATCTTAGAAGATACACTTTCACCATATGATAATATACAAATCGTTAATGAAGACGTACTAAAGGCAGACGTTGAAAAAGCGATTAATGAGTATTTGCCCAATGAGTTAGATATAATGGTAGTCGCAAACTTGCCTTATTATGTAACGACACCAATTATCATGAAGCTATTAACAGATGGTTTACCAATCAGAGGAATTGTTTGTATGTTGCAAAAAGAAGTGGCTGACCGTATCGCCGCTAAGCCGGGAACAAAGGATTATGGTTCACTATCAATAGCAATACAGTTTTATACACATGCTTCAACTGTTATGACTGTACCTAGAACAGTCTTCATGCCACAGCCAAACGTTGATTCTGCTGTTATAAAGCTAGTAAAACGTGAAGAACCAGCTGCAGAGGTAATTGACGAATCATTCTTTTTTGAAGTCGTTAGAGCGAGCTTTGCTCAAAGACGAAAAACATTAAATAATAATTTATTAAATAACTTTTCTCATCTAAAAAAGGATAAAGCAATACTTGAAGCTTGTCTTCTAGAGGCAGGTATTGAAGGAACAAGAAGAGGAGAAACTTTATCAATTCAAGAATTTGCCACATTAAGTAATAGTCTATATAAACAAGTAAAATAATAAAAAGATGATTATAAGCTAATTTGCCAACTAGTTTGTAATCATCTTTTTTATTTGATAACTTATTTTAGTTCTGATGCCCTACAAAAGTTCAATAAACCTTCTTTTCACCCTTTGTTTTGTCCATACATAATCTAAAAAAAGAGAGCGAACTCGTAGTGTACTTAAGCAATTTTGGAGGGGAAGGCATGTGAATATTAATGTAGGGGATATAGTAGAAAGAGCATCTTATAAATATGACCTAGTTTTTCGAGTAGTGGAGGTAAAACAAATCGGGGATGAAGTCATTGCTGTTTTATATGGTGACGATTTTCGTTTAATTGCTGATGCGCCTTTATCTGACCTGCGAGTAATCATTGAATCAGAGTATCGAGAAAAAGGTAAAAGATCATCTGTTCAAATTGAGGAAAACTACAAACTATTTAAAAGAGAAGCTTTGGAGCAAAAAGAAAAAAGAAGATTTCAAGCAACAAATGGATATAGAACAGATGTAAATCTTTTTCAAATACCAGGTCGGGTTCTTCACATCGATGGAGATCCAATATATTTAAAAAAATGTCTTGAAATGTATAATAAGATGGGTGTCCCTGTTGAGGGAATCTATTGTAAGGAAACAGAATTACCAACAAAAATTGGTTATTACTTAGATCATTATCGTCCCGATATACTAGTTATAACAGGTCACGATGCATACACAAAGGCAAAAGGGGTTGTTACTGATATAGAAGCTTACAGACATTCAAGATATTTTGTCGATGCTGTAAAAGAAGCGCGAAAAAAGGTTCCATCTTTAGACCATCTTGTAATTTTTGCTGGGGCATGTCAATCACACTTTGAAGCGATTATACGTGCAGGAGCAAACTTTGCAAGCTCACCAACTAGAGTAAACATACATGCATTAGATCCCGTTTATGTAGTTGGAAAGATAAGTTTCACATCATTTATGGATCGAGTAAATGTTTATGAAGTCGTTCGTAATACAATTACAGGTGAAAAGGGACTAGGTGGAGTAGAAACAAAAGGAATTTTAAGAACAGGGCTACCTTTCCAATCGATGGAAGAGGAGTAAGGAAAAGATTTTCTACATTAACGAGAGAACTCGTATGTAGAAAATCTTTTTTTGTTTTCATACATAAATTTTCAGATTTTCACAAATAATAATCGGGTGTTGCAAAAAAATATTGACATGTAACCAGTATCGTTGGTATAATTTTATCTTTTTTTGACTTAGTTTACATAAGATGGTATACTTGTCATAGTGAGGTGGTATGAAATGGCAAAAAAATTATCTGAAATAAAGGATACTTTAGATAGTCATGTTGGACAACGACTTACATTGAAAGCAAACAGCGGACGTAGAAAGACTGTGGAACGTTCCGGTGTATTAGCAGAAACATATCCATCCATATTCGTAGTACAATTAGATCAAGAAGAGAACACATTTGAACGCTTATCTTTTAGTTATGCAGATATTTTAACAGAAACAGTTGAATTGTTTTTCTGTGATGACCATACAAGTGGACTAATGGCGAATGGGCAGTAGAATTCTCTACTGTCCCTTTTCTTTTTATTATTCATGAAATTAAACAGATTTACACATACTAATAATGTCGAAGTGGAAAAAGGGGGTTGCTTTTTTTTTGGGTAGAAGAAAAAGGGGTATAATGTCACAGAGCTTTAAAGAGGAACTTGCAAAAGATCTTGGTTTCTATGAAGTCGTTCAAAAAGAAGGCTGGGGAGGCATTCGAGCGAAGGATGCCGGCAACATGGTTAAAAGGGCAATCGAATTAGCTGAGTTACATTTATCTAATAAGCAACAATAAACAATCTTCACTTCGACAAGCAAATTTGTCTACACATCAAACCGAAGCTAAATGCTTCGGTTTTTGTGAATCTTCTAAAAGAAAATTTACTGATCTTGCTCTCTTTCATTGGGGTACATTTTTCTTATGAGTTAATTATGATACAATAGCAAAAAAGTAAGTGTTCATAAGAAGGTGAAAATAGTGAAATTAATGGTGAAGGCTCCTGCGAAAATAAATCTTTCATTAGACGTAGTAGGGAAAAGAGGCGACGGTTATCATGATGTTAAAATGATCATGACAACGATCGATTTAGCCGATCGAATTGAATTAGAGCTTATTCAAGAAGATAAGATTGTCGTTACATCACACAATCGTTACGTGCCAGATGATCAACGTAATTTAGCTTATCAAGCTGCGATGCTACTCAAAGAAATGTTCGGAGTAAAATTAGGAGCGCATATTTTTATTACAAAAAATATTCCTGTTGCTGCTGGTTTAGCTGGAGGTAGTTCAGATGCTGCTGCGGTACTAAGAGGTCTAAATAAGCTTTGGAATTTAAATTGTTCGTTAGATGAATTAGCGGTAATTGGTTCTAAAATCGGGTCGGACGTATCATTTTGTGTTTACGGAGGAACAGCTATAGCTACAGGTCGTGGTGAAAAAATTGAACATATTGATACCCCACCACCTTGTTGGGTTATTTTAGCAAAACCAACACAGGGCGTTTCAACAGCAACTGTTTATCAAAAGCTTAAATTAGATAATATTCAACATCCTGATGTAGATCGTATGGTTAATGCCATTTCGAATAAAAATTACGACGATATTTGTCTGTCATTAGGAAATGTATTAGAAACAGTTACACTGCAATTACACCCTGAGGTTGCAATGATTAAGGATCAAATGAAACGTTTTGGTGCAGATGCTGTTTTAATGAGCGGAAGTGGTCCAACAGTATTCGGATTAGTTCGCCATGATTCTAGGATGAATCGTGTTTATAACGGATTAAAAGGTTTCTGCGATCAAGTATACGCCGTTCGGATGTTAGGTGAAAGGGAAAAACTTGATTAAAAACGAATATTATTATAAAATTTTTATAAAATATTCGTGATTTGAGGTGCTGCATGAAAATTAGAAGAAGCTCTCGTCTTGTAGGTATGACACACTATTTGTTGCACCATCCACAACAATTAGTATCATTAACATTTTTTGCTGATTTATATGCGTCTGCTAAATCATCAGTAAGTGAAGATTTAGGTATTATAAAGCAGACGTTCGAACAGCAAGGAATTGGGACACTAATGACTGTGCCAGGAGCAGCTGGTGGCGTAAAGTATATTCCTAGTATTAGTAATCAAGAAGTAAATACAGTAATTGAAGAATTATGTGATCTACTTCAAAAACCAGACCGAGTTTTGCCCGGTGGATACTTATACATGACTGATATATTAAGCAATCCTAACTATGTTAATAGTGTAGGCCGTATGTTTGCATCAATATTCAGTAATCAAAAAATAGATATCGTTATGACAATCGCAACAAAAGGAATTCCTTTAGCATATGCTGTTGCAAACTTTTTAAATGTACCAGTTGTAATTGTTCGTCAAGATAACAAGGTTACGGAAGGATCAACAGTAAGTATTAATTACGTATCAGGTTCTTCAAAACGTATACAAACAATGTCATTAGCAAAAAGAAGCATCGAGGCAGGTTCAAATGTTTTAATTATCGATGATTTTATGAAAGCTGGTGGAACGGTTACTGGTATGAAAAATTTGCTTAAGGAATTTCAGGCAAATGTTGCAGGAATTGGTGTATTAGTTGAGGCAGTAAATATTGAAGAAAGATTAGTTGAAGATTATATATCACTTGTAAAGTTATCTGAGGTAAATGAAAGAGAACAGCTTATTCGAGTTGAAAGAGGCAATTTCCAAGAAGAATCATTTATTAAAACTGAAAGCTTATAATCATTTAATAGATAAGCTAAATGTATATAATGAAGAAGGGGAAGATACATAATGCAATTAATTCATACTGATCATGCACCAAAAGCAATTGGACCATATTCTCAAGCAATAATCGCTAATGGATTATTATACACTTCTGGACAAATTCCATTAACAGTAGAAGGAAATATAGTAGAAGGTGGAATTGAGGAACAAACCAAGCAAGTATTTGCCAACCTTAAGGCTGTTCTAGAAGAAGCCGGAACAGACTTATCAAAAGTTATTAAAACAACTGTATTTTTAAAAGACTTAACAACTTTTGTTGACTTTAATGCTATTTATGAAGAGTTTTTCAATGAACACAAGCCTGCAAGAAGCTGTGTCGAGGTTGCAAGACTACCTAAAGACGTATTAGTAGAGATCGAATGTATCGCAGTAGTATAAGACCAAAACCTGAAATTATTTTCAGGTTTTTTTTTATATTCATTAAAATTCAATTAAAATATTCCGATAAATAAGTTGAGGACATTAATTTAGTAAACATTTGTAAAAATTAAATAATTTAAATAAAAAATTTTCCAAAAAGAAGGAAATTATTGATAATTGTTGAAACTTACTAATTATGGTTTAAGTTGATAAAGGTGGTGAACAAGATGGAAGTGACAGACGTAAGACTACGCCGCGTAAACACGGAGGGTCGTATGAGAGCTATCGCATCAATTACATTAGATCATGAATTTGTTGTTCATGATATTCGCGTAATCGATGGTAATAACGGTTTATTTGTAGCAATGCCAAGTAAACGTACTCCGGATGGAGAGTTCCGTGATATCGCTCATCCGATTAACTCTTCAACTCGTAGCAAAATACAGGATTCTGTATTAGCTGAATATCACCGTGTAGGTGAGTTGGAAGAAGACTTTGAAGAAGCAGGTGCTTCTTAAAAATATGACCAAAAAGAACCCATTAATGTATAATGGGTTCTTTTTTTATGGTATAATAAAATGGATGTATTTTGTGGAAAAATATTAAAATTAGCATTTTGAGCTACCAGGTATAGGTATTTAGATTGATGGAGGATGACTATGTCAAATAAATATGCGATTGTTCTAGCTGCAGGAAAAGGTACTAGAATGAAATCAAAATTATATAAAGTACTTCACCCTGTTTGTGGGAAGCCTATGGTTCAACATGTTGTAGACCACGTAATGTCAGTTGGTGTACAAAATATTGTAACTGTTGTAGGTCACGGAGCGGAATTAGTTAAAACACAAATAGGTGATCATAGCGAATATGCTCTACAAGCTGAGCAATTAGGTACTGCACATGCTGTTATTCAAGCAGCGCCAATGTTAAAGGATAAAGAAGGAACTACTTTGGTAATATGTGGTGACACACCATTAATTTCACCAGAGACAATTCAAGCATTATTCGATGAGCATGAAAGATTACAGGCAAAAGCTACAATTTTAACAGCCCATCTTGAGGATTCAACTGGTTATGGTAGAATAATTAGGGGCGAAAATGGGTCTGTAATAAAAATTGTTGAGCATAAGGATGCAAGTCCAGAAGAGCTAACAGTTCAAGAAATCAATACAGGTACATATTGCTTTGATAATAAAGCATTATTTGAAGCCTTAAATGAGGTAAACAATAATAACGCTCAAGGTGAGTACTACTTACCAGATGTTATTGAGATACTAAAAGCAAAAGGCGAAATAGTAGCTGCATATAAAACAGCAAATTTCGATGAAACATTAGGTGTAAATGATCGATATGCATTATCTATTGCAGAATCAATCATGCGCAAAAATATAAACAAAAAGCATATGTTGAACGGTGTAACAATTATTGATTCTGCTAGCACATATATCTCTGCAGATGCAAAAATTGGATCGGATACAATTATTTACCCTGGTACAATGATCTATGGAAATAGTATAATTGGAACGGGTAGTACAATTGGCCCAAATACTGAAATTATCGATAGTGAAATTGGTAATGATACAAGTATTAAACAATCAGTTGTACATGAAAGTAAAATCGGTCATTCAACTACAGTTGGACCATTTGCTCACATTCGTCCGGCATCAACATTAGGTGATGAAGTTCGAATTGGAAACTTTGTTGAAACTAAGAAAGTTACTTTTGGCAACGGAAGTAAAGCATCTCATTTAAGCTATATTGGTGACGCGGAAATTGGTCAAGGTGTTAATCTTGGCTGTGGCTCAATCACTGTGAACTATGACGGTAAAAATAAGTTTAAAACAACAATCGAGGACAATGTCTTTGTTGGTTGTAATTCAAATTTAATTGCACCTGTAACTGTGAAAAAAGGTTCATACATTGCAGCTGGTTCAACGATTACTGATGAAGTTCCAGAAGATTCACTAGCAATTGCAAGAGCAAGACAAGTGAACAAAGAAGGTTACTATAAAAATTAATTATAGATAAAAAGAAAAGAAAAAAAGCGGAGGGTACACGAAACATGCCTAATCATTATCCAGACAAGCATTTAAAAGTATTTACTCTAAACTCGAATCCTAAATTAGCTGAAGAAATTGCAAAACACATTGGTGTAGAGCTTGGTAAATGTTCGGTTTCTCGTTTTAGCGATGGAGAAGTGCAAATTAACATTGAGGAAAGTATCCGTGGTTGTGATGTATTTATCATTCAGTCAACTAGTTTCCCTGTAAATGAAAGTATTATGGAATTATTAATTATGATTGATGCTTTAAAACGTGCATCAGCAAAAACAATTAACATTGTAATTCCTTACTACGGTTACGCTCGTCAAGATCGAAAAGCTCGTTCACGTGAGCCAATCACATCAAAGTTAGTTGCAAATCTACTTGAAACTGCGGGGTCAACTCGAGTGATTACACTTGATTTACATGCTCCACAAATTCAAGGATTCTTTGATATTCCGATTGATCACTTATTAGGTGTACCTATCCTTTCAGATTACTTTAGAAAAAAACACCTTGAAGATATCGTAATTGTTTCTCCTGACCACGGTGGAGTAACAAGAGCTCGTAAAATGGCAGATCGTCTAAAAGCTCCGATTGCTATCATTGATAAACGTCGTCCAAAACCAAATGTTGCTGAAGTTATGAACATCATCGGTAATATTGATGGTAAAACGGCTATCTTAATTGATGATATTATTGATACAGCGGGTACAATTACACTTGCTGCTAATGCATTAGTAGAGCATGGTGCAAAAGAAGTATATGCATGTTGTACACACCCTGTATTGTCTGGACCGGCAATTGATCGTATCGAAAACTCTTGTATTAAAGAACTAGTTGTAACAAATTCAATTTGTCTTACTGAAGATAAAAAGACTGATAAACTTGTTGAATTATCAGTTGCTGGCCTATTAGGTGAAGCGATTATCCGTGTATACGAAGAGCAATCAGTAAGTACTTTATTTGATTAATATAAAAATTACATCTTTGCTTTGAAACTTATAAGAGGACGTAACCAGAAGTGGTTACGTCTTTTCGTAATATAACCAAGTGAATTAGAATGGAGGATAATAAATGAAGTTGTTTGTAGGATTAGGCAACCCAGGTAGAGAGTATGAAAGAACGCGACATAATATTGGCTTCATTGCGATCGATGAATTAGCTCACCGATGGGGCTTTTCATTAACCCAACAAAAATTTAATGGTATTTATACTTCAGGAATTGTGAACGGAGAAAAAGTTTTCTTGTTAAAACCTTTAACATATATGAACTTGTCAGGTGAATGTGTAAGACCATTTATGGATTATTTTAATATTGATTTAGAAGATCTTGTCGTTCTTTATGATGAAATGGATATTCCAACCGGAAAGCTTCGTCTTCGTACAAAAGGAAGTGCTGGGGGGCATAATGGCATTAAGTCATTAATTCAGCATTTAGGAACACAAGAATTCCAACGTGTTCGAATTGGTGTAGATCGTCCATCAAATGGGATGAGTGTCGTAAATCACGTATTATCAAACTTTTTTGAAGAAGAAATTGCTGAAGTAGTTGATGGTGTTAAAAGAGCCGCAGATGCATGTGAATATTTTTTAAAGCATTCTTTCGTGGATGTAATGAATCAATATAATAAAAAATAAAAAAACAGGAATTTAAGCTTTCACATTGAATAAGTATAGTTAGTACAATCCATACTGTATATATGAATTTTATGTAGTATGGAGGAAGTAATGGAATTATTAGATTGTCAGTGTCGGTATTGTAGTAAACAAATGGGTAGTATTGAAAAACAACAGTTGTTACAAGTTTCATCTTCGTATTGTCATTCTTTCGATGAAGAATTAAGCGATTTTGTAAATTTTATTCAATCTCCTAATCAAGTAATTTATATTGTGTGCGAGGATTGCGAAATGACTCTTTCTGAGTTTCCACATTATCATGAATATAAGAATTTCATAAATTAAATTGCCTTTGGTTTATAACTGAGGCGTTTTTCTGTTTTTTTCTAGACTCTGTTAAGATGAAGTGTGTTTATCTATACAAATGTCACTTGAAATGGAGCAAATTTCAAAAAAACTATAAATATAAACTTCAACTAAGATTATTGTTACTTAGATTGACTGTTAGGGGAGATTGACTTCGTGATTGGTTTAATTGAACAATTTAACCAGTATAAAGATATTAAGAAAATAATAAATGGCCTAAAAAATGGACTAAGAGAACAATTGGTTACAAACTTAACGGGGTCTGCGAAAACGTTGCTTGCTGGAGCTGTTTTTAAAGAAACTGGACAAACCCAGTTAATCGTG
The DNA here is from genome assembly GCF_002575105.1 of Bacillus sp. AFS053548. Lineage (NCBI taxonomy): Bacteria > Bacillati > Bacillota > Bacilli > Caryophanales > Bacillaceae > Bacillus > Bacillus sp. AFS053548. Next base: position 22,908 of record NZ_NUHI01000033.1, read on the forward strand.
ACAAATAATCTTCTCCAAGCTCAAAAAGTATCGGAAGACCTAAAATCAGTTGTTGGGGAAGATAAAGTATTTTTATATCCTGCAAATGAATTGATTGCTTCAGAGATTGCAGTATCAAGTCCAGAGCTTAGATCGCAAAGATTAATCGCGTTAAACAGTTTGATGTCAAAAAAACCGTCGGTAGTAGTTACGCCTGTATCGGGATTAATTGGCTATTTGCCATCTCCAGAATTATGGTCTAACTATCAGATCAGTTTTGAAATTGGTGAAGAAATTGACTTATCTAATTTGATTTCAAAGTTTGTTCAAATGGGCTATGAACGTGTTGGGATGGTTGAAAGTAAAGGTGAGTTTAGTGTACGCGGAGGAATTCTTGATATTTATCCGCTAACGTATGAAGATCCTATTCGAATTGAACTCTTTGACACAGAAATCGACTCAATCCGTTCGTTTTCTCCTGATTCTCAAAGATCTATTACAAAGTATGAGATTGTCCATATTGGTCCAGCAACGGAAAGGATTATTTCCAAGACTGATTTGCAATTAGGAGTTCAACGAATTGAACAAGCTTTTAAAACAACTCTATCAAAAATAAGTGATCAACAAGTAAAAGAGTTATTGGTTGAAAAGGTAACCTATGATCTTGAACAACTAAAGCAAGGGCAATTGATTGATCAAATATACAAATACTTTGGTCTAATCTATGAAAACCAATTTAGTTTACTAGATTATGTTCCTAAGGAAACTGTTGTCGTTATTGATGAGATTTCGAGGGTTCATGAAATTGTAGAGCAGCTTAAAAAGGATGAAGCAGAGTGGTATACGTCTTTACTAGCTGAAGGAAATGCGTTACATGGGGTAAGTTTTTCACATGACTTTTTTGAATTACTACATTCGAGAAAGCGCCAACAAATTCATACGAGTCTTTTCCCTAGAAGAGTACCTCATACGCATCCTGAACAAGTAGTTTCGATTCAATGTAAATCGATGCAAGAGTTTCATGGACAAATGAATCTGTTGAAAAATGAATTAGATCGATGGAAGAAAAATAACTATACAATCGTTATGCTCGGCGAAAGTGACGAAAGAACAAATAAAATTGAAAATATATTAGAAGATTACCAAATTGAAGGTAAAATTGTCTCTTCTTTAGAACAAATAAAAAATGGTGAAGTATACATCATGAAAGGTGATCTTCGTTCTGGATTCGAACTTCCTTTAGAAAAATTTGTTCTAATAACAGAGCGTGAGTTATTCACGAAAAAAGCTAAGAAGAAAAAAAGAATCAATACAAAATTATCAAATGCTGAACGAATAAAAAATTACTCAGAATTAAAAGTTGGAGATTATGTTGTTCATGTAAATCATGGTATTGGTAAGTTTTTGGGAATTGAAACATTAGAGATTAATGGTATTCATAAAGATTATTTACATATTCGATATCATGGCGACGACAAATTATTCGTACCGATTGAACAAATTGATCAAGTACAAAAGTATGTTGGATCTGAAGGTAAAGAGCCAAAGATATATAAACTTGGTGGTACTGATTGGAAAAAGGTTAAGAAGAAGGTTGAAGGCTCCATTCAGGATATAGCTGATGATTTAATTAAACTTTATGCAGAACGCGAAGCATCAAAAGGTTATGCTTTTTCACCTGATGGACTCGAACAACAAGAATTCGAATCTTCATTTCCTTATCAGGAAACTGACGATCAACTTAGATCAATACATGAAATTAAAAAGGATATGGAAAGAGAACGTCCAATGGATCGACTGCTTTGTGGTGACGTAGGATACGGAAAAACTGAAGTAGCTATTCGAGCGGCTTTTAAAGCAATTGTTGAAGGCAAGCAAGTTGCTATTTTAGTTCCTACTACAATTTTGGCACAGCAGCATTTCGAAACATTAAGAGAAAGGTTCCAAGATCATCCAATTAATATCGGTTTGTTAAATCGTTTCCGCTCTCGCAAACAGCAGCTTGAAACGATGAAAGGCTTAAAAGAGGGCTCTGTCGATATAGTAGTTGGAACACATCGCCTATTATCGAAGGATATTCTATATAAAGATTTAGGACTTTTAATTATTGATGAAGAGCAAAGATTTGGTGTATCTCATAAAGAAAAAATAAAACAACTAAAAGCAAATATAGATGTTTTAACGTTAACTGCAACTCCAATCCCTCGTACATTGCATATGTCGATGTTAGGAGTAAGAGATTTATCAGTTATTGAAACGCCACCAGAAAATCGTTTTCCAGTTCAAACATATGTTGTTGAATATAATGCTGCATTAGTAAGAGAAGCGATTGAAAGAGAGCTTGCTCGAGATGGACAAATATATTTCTTATATAATCGAGTAGAAGATATTGAACGTATGGCTGAACAGATTTCGATGCTTGTACCAGATGCAAAAGTAGCTGTAGCACATGGTCGAATGAATGAAGGGGAACTAGAGTCAGTTATGTATGCCTTTTTAGATGGCCAATATGACGTATTAGTAAGTACGACGATTATCGAAACAGGCGTGGATATTCCAAATGTTAATACATTGATTGTATATGATGCAGATCGAATGGGTCTATCAACACTTTATCAATTAAGAGGGCGTGTAGGACGTTCAAATAGAGTGGCATATGCTTACTTCACATATAAACAGGATAAAGTATTGACTGAGGTTGCCGAGAAGCGCCTGCAAGCAATTAAAGAATTTACAGAACTAGGTTCAGGTTTCAAAATCGCTATGCGTGACTTGTCAATACGAGGTGCAGGAAATCTACTTGGAGCACAACAACATGGATTTATTGATTCAGTTGGTTTCGATTTATATTCTCAAATGCTAAAAGATGCAATCGAACAGCGTAGAGGAGTTAAGAAAGAAGATATAATTTCAATTGAAATTGACATTGAAGTAGATGCTTATTTACCTGATACGTATATTCAAGATAGTAAGCAAAAAATTGAGATGTACAAGCAATTTAGACGTGTTGAAACGTTTGAAGAGTTAAATGATTTGCAAGATGAATTAATGGATCGTTTTGGCGATTTCCCGTTAGAAGTAGGTTACCTATGTCAGGTTGCTCATATTAAACTTTTAGCTATTGCAGAGCAGATTGAACTGATTAAACAAGTTAAATCAGAAGTAAGTGTTTATTTCTCTGAGAAGGCAAGTGCTAATATTGATGGTGGGAAGTTATTCCAACTATGTAATTCATTCGGTAGAGGCATTGGTTTAGGCATGGATGGATCGAAATTAAAAGTAACACTAGACGTAAAAGGAAAAAATCCAGCTGAATGGCTTACTACGCTAGAAGGTTTAATTAATGGATTAAAGAACGTGAAAAAAGAGAGTGTAAATGCTTAGGGAAGTAATGCGAATGGTTGCTTTAATTAGGCGATAAAGTAATTAAAAGTTACCAAAAAGTGCTTACAGTACTATATTTTTAGTAAAGGTGTTAAAAAATCTCACTTATTTTGTATAGAACTTTCGTTGTGTAGGATACTATCATTAATTAAGGGTGACCTTACCTCATTGTCACTCGGATATCTTTCATCAACGTAGACATGCAAGTAAGTGAGGAGGCGCTTTACAAGTATGAAAGCAACAGGTATTGTTCGTCGAATTGACGATTTAGGTCGAGTAGTAATACCAAAAGAAATTAGGAGAACTTTACGGATTCGTGAAGGTGATCCATTAGAAATATTTGTGGACCGAGATGGAGAAGTCATTTTAAAGAAATATTCACCAATTAGTGAATTAAGTGATTTTGCGAAGGAATACGCTGATGCACTTTACGACACACTTGGACATACTGTCATTATAAGTGACCGAGATTCAGTTGTAGCAGTTGCAGGGGCTTCCAAAAAAGAATACTTAAACAAAAACATTGGTGATATTATCGAAAAAACTATGGTGGAGCGTAACTCAAAAGTAGTTAGCGAGCCTGGGGAAGCTTCATTTATCGAAAGTGTAATTGAAAAATATCAATCTTATGCAGTAGGAGCAATCATCGCAAGTGGAGATCCAATTGGAGCTGTTGTAATCTTTTCAAAAGATAAAACAATTTCTGAAGTTGAAAAGAAAGCAATCGATACCGCTACTAACTTCTTAGCTAGACAAATGGAGCAATAATTAAATATGAAGTAAACATGGGCCAGTAAAGGAATAATACCTTAACTGGTCTTTGTTTTTTCCCTTTGATATAAACTACCGGATTTATATTTAAAGAAAACCATTACTTGCTAAAATTGGAAAAGAGAGGTTTTTTTCTTTTGGCAACTCTTTACATAAGCCCTAATAATGTAATACATTAAAGGGTGAACCGTCTAATAAAGGAGTTGTTATCCTTTTGCAAAAAGCTAAGCAAAAAGCAGCCCTACAAGGGGCTTTGTTCATAACAATAGCATCGTTATTATCAAAAGTACTAAGTGCGTTTTATAAAATTCCTTATCAAAATATTGCCGGCGATTTAGGTTATTATATTTACCAACAGGTATATCCAGTCTACGCAATTGCTTTAGCATTTTCTACATATGGCTTTCCTTTAGTTTTATCATCTTATGTGGCTGAAAGATTGGCTAAAAAAGATGATAAAGGGGCTAAAGATTTAGTTTATGCAACATTTATGATGTTGTTAGTCATTGGTATATTGTGTTTCTTTACTTTATACGTAGGAAGTAATAGTATAGCGAAGTTTATGCGTGATGATCATCTAGCGATGTTAATTCGTGTTGTTAGTGTTGGCTTTTTATTTGTTCCAATCACGTCAGCATTTCGAGGATATTATCAAGGTTTAGGGGATATGGGACCTACTTCAGTCAGTCAGGTGATTGAGCAATTAATTCGAGTTATTACGATTTTAGTGCTGTCACTTTATTTAATGCAAACAACCGACAATCTTTATATTGTAGGTGCAGGGGCTGTTTCAGGTTCAATACTTGGTAGTATAGCAGCGATACTGTACTTCTTTTATTGGGTTTCTTTTCGAGGATCTGGTTTGACTATACCATCATTTGGTTTACTTAAAACCTATCGCTTAGAATTAAAAACCATTTTGTATCAAGGTATCCTGCTGAGCTTAAGTAGTTTAGTACTTGTATTCATTCAGTTTATCGATTCACTCTCTTTTTATCCGTTATTAGTACAGTATGGATATCATGTTGAAGGTGCTAAGCTAGTAAAGGGTATTTATGACCGTGGATTCCCGCTGATTCAATTAGGCTCTGTCATTGCTTCATCGTTTTCACTGGCTCTAATTCCGTACTTGTCTAGTGAATTAGTTCGTAAAGAACATCATTCTATTAATAATCGAATCTCAGGTGCCATTAGAGTAAGTATTGTAGTAGGAGCAGCAGCAACAATTGGTTTAATTTCAATTATCCACCCGACCAATATAATGCTTTATCGAAATGATTTAGGAACGGATGTCCTAACTGTTTTATGTATATCAATCTTCTTTGCTGGGGTATCGATTACGACATCTTCGATCGCACAAGGATTAGGTAAAAGTTTAATTCCAGCTTTAAATGTAATTGCTGGAGGATGTGTTAAATTTATTGGAAATGTTATTTTAATGGAGCAAATCGGATCTAAAGGAGCAGCTTATTCAACGGTATCTGCTTTAATTATTGTTACGATTTTGAACTTAGCTTATATATATAAATTGTCAAAAGTAGCATTTTTTGACTTTAAGTTTATTGTGAAATTACTACTATCTGTAGCCATTATGTATGGTTGTGTATATGGTTATGAATATGTTTTTGAAAAATATGCAATGTTTATTAACCCACTTCGTTTAAGAATGTTAGTTGAGGCACTATCTTCAGCGGTTGTAGGTGCAATCGTATTCGCGATTGTATTAATAAAAGTTAAGTTATTTACTGTAGAAGAACTAAGCTCAATCGTTAAAAGTGAAAAATTACAGAAATGGCTTTCTTAAAAGAACAGGAGGATCAAAATGAACAAGATTACAGTTTTAGGTTTAGGAGCAGGTGACCTTAATCAGCTTCCATTTGGTATTTATAAAGAGTTGCAAAAAACTGACAATCTATATTTACGTACAAAAGACCACCCTGTTATAAGTGAATTAGAAACAGAAGGATTAACGTTCCAATCATTCGATGGAATTTATGAAAAACATGATCGTTTTGAAGAGGTATATGAAGAAATTGTTAAACTACTGGTGAAAGCTTCTGAAGAAGGTGCAATTACATATGCTGTACCAGGCCATCCTCTTGTAGCAGAAAAAACTGTTCAGCTATTAATAGAGCTTGCAGATAAAGGAAATATCCAGCTAGACATCAAAGGTGGACAAAGCTTCTTAGATGCGATGTTTACTAGTTTGAAGATTGATCCAATCGAAGGCTTCCAGTTTGTTGATGCAACGGATTTAGAGGCGGAGTCGATTACGTTTAGACAGCATTTGATCATCTGCCAGGTTTACGATCAAATGACTGCCTCACATGCGAAATTAAAGCTAATGGAGCAGCTTCCTGATGATTATGAAGTCGTAATAGTTACGGCAGCGGGTAGTTCAAATGAGCAAATAAGAAGAGTACCATTGTTTGAGTTAGATCGCGATACATCAATTAATAATTTGACTAGTGTTTATGTACCTCCAGTTAAAAATGAAGAGGATCTGTATCATCAATTTGAAACACTTCGTTCTGTCATTGCTACTTTAAGAGGCCCAAATGGATGTCCTTGGGATCAAAAGCAAACTCATGAATCATTAAAGAAGTACTTACTAGAAGAGGCTTATGAGCTACTTGAAGCAATCGATGAAGAAGATGACGATCATATTATTGAAGAACTTGGAGATGTATTACTTCAAGTCATGTTGCACGCCCAAATTGGAGAAGATGAAGGTTACTTCTCAATCCAAGATGTAATTCAAGGATTAGTAAGCAAACTAATCTATCGTCACCCGCATGTATTTTCAACAGTTCATGTGAATGATGAAGAAGACGTATTAAAAAATTGGCAAGAATTAAAACAAGCTGAAAAAGGACATGTCGTTGAATCTGTTCTTTCAGGCATACCAAAGGATCTTTCAGGAATATTAAAAGCAGAGAAACTTCAAAGTAAGGCTGCGAAAGTAGGATTTGATTGGAAGGAATTACCGCCAGTGGTAGATAAGGTTAACGAAGAGTTAACTGAAGTTCTTGATGCCATCAAATTGAATGATCAGTCTAAAGTTGAAGCGGAACTTGGTGATCTGTTATTTAGTATTGTTAATTTAGCACGTTTTATTGATGTAAATCCTGAAGAAGCGATTTTAAAAACAAATATGAAATTTACAAAACGTTTTCAATATATTGAATTAAGACTTCGTGAAATAAATAAGACATTTTCTGATGTATCTCTTGAAGAAATGGATGAGATATGGAATGAAGCTAAAAAATACGAATAATGTCTAATTGAATGAGAATTGAGGAGAATAAATTATGAGACTTGATAAATTTTTAAAAGTATCGAGAATTATTAAGCGTCGTACACTTGCGAAAGAAGTAGCTGATCAAGGAAGAATAACGATTAATGGAACAGTTGCAAAAGCATCTACAGAAGTCAAAGTAAATGACGAATTAAAAATTCGATTCGGACAAAAAATTGTTACAGCAAAAATTAATTTACTTAAAGAGACCGTTCGAAAAGAAGAAGCAGATGCAATGTATACAATCATAAGTGAGGAAAAACTGTCAGATAGCTTGTTCTAAAAAAGTTGTCCCTTCATATACTTGTACAAATAACACTGTATTAGGAATCGATTTACAAGAGGTACAGTTTATGTAAATGGAGGGACTAGTATGAATAATCCGTATGAGTTAAATGCGAAAAATACAAGCCAAATAATCGAGCAGGATTTATCGTTAAAAAGTAGAAGATATCTTGAGATTACTGGAGTAAAACAGGTTGAGAGCTTTGATAGTGAAGAGTTCCTATTAGAAACGGCTTTAGGCTTTTTGCATATCAAAGGTCATAATTTACAAATGAAAAACCTCGATGTAGAAAAAGGTCATGTAGCAATCAAGGGAAAGATTAATGAACTTTGTTATATTGACGAATACAACTCGGGGAAAGCTAAAGGAATCTTTAGCAAGCTATTTAAATGAGCTTAAACGTTCAGTTCTACTCAATGATAGCGATGGTCGGTATGGGTGCTTATCTTGGTATGGCACTAGATACATACCATCGTTTTTTATATCGAGGTACTCGTAATCGATTAATTGTATTTGCAACTGATATATTATTTTGGATTTTTCAAGCTCTTCTAGTTTTTTATGTATTATACTTAGTTAATGAAGGTGCACTTAGGTTTTATTTACTATTAGCTTTACTATGTGGTTATGCGGCATATCAAAGTCTTTTTCGAACTATTTATAAAAAAATATTAGAATTTGTTATTCAGCTAGTTATTAGCATTTATCGCATTATAGTAAAGTTGATCGTAATATTCATTGTAAAACCTATAAAGTGGATTATTCAGGTAATAATCATCATTCTTTTGTTTATTTATGGACTCCTTATTCGACTAATCCGTTTAGTTTACAACGTTGTACTATCAATTCTTTTGTTTTTCGGCAGAGTATGTTGGTTTTTTGTGCCAAAACGAGTCAAAAACTATTTAATACAATTTAAAGGAGTTTTCGGAAAATTCAAGAATATCTTCCTTACTACTATTAAAAAAGTAAAGGACCTTTTAGATAGGAGGAAGAAATAGGTGGAACATGCGAGAAAATTGGATTTAACTAGACAAGTTCAAGATAAACAAAATATTACTTTAGTAGAGGAAAATGGCGTTAAGCCAAGGAGAAGGAGTTTTAAAAAGTTTTTAGTGCGAATTTCATTATTCTGCTTTTTAACTGTCCCCCTATTCTTTTTATTACAATCTCATTATGTAACACAACAACATGTGTATTCATCTAAAGTAAAGCAATTAAAACTAGCAAAGGTTGATTTAAAGAAAACTAAGAGTAAGGTAGAGGATTCGAAGCGCATGATCGACCAATTGAACGATGATCAATATATTATTGAGTTAGCTAGAAAAAACTTATTTTTTTCTAAAAAGGGAGAAATAATTTTTCCTAATATCAAGTAATTATCGTTTCATTGACACTTGTTTTTATAATTTTATATAATATAGTAAATCCAGTTAAACATTTTTAAGGAGGAGCATTTTTTTTATGTCAATTGAGGTAGGCAGCAAAGTTAGTGGGAAAGTTACAGGGATTACAAATTTTGGTGCTTTTGTAGAGTTACCAGAAGGAGTAACTGGACTTGTTCACATTAGTGAAGTAGCTGACAACTATGTTAAAGATATTAACGAACATTTAAAAGTTGGCGATGAAGTAGAAGTAAAAGTAATCAATGTTGAAAAAGACGGTAAAATCGGTCTTTCAATCAAAAAAGCGAAAGAACGTCCACCAGTAAAAGAGGGAGAGCGTGAGCAAAGACCTCGTCAAAGCAGACCTTCATATGGAGGCGGCGGTGGTGGAAACCGTGGCAAAAATCAAAACCGTTCGGATCAACGTCCGGTTAAAGAAACATTTGATCAAAAAATGAGTAAATTTTTAAAAGACAGTGAAGACCGTCTAGCTTCATTAAAACGCAACACAGAATCTAAACGTGGTGGCCGTGGAGCTCGTCGAGGCTAATTTCCTACCTTGTCAGGACATAAATAGGTATATAGAACACGCACTCTTTAATGGGTGCGTTTTTGTATGGAAAAAATAATAAAATAACATTTAAAAAAACTGTTGACGGTTAATTGGTACCATGATAATATAAATCTTGTCGTTTAAAGATAATGGCGGTGTAGCTCAGCTGGCTAGAGCGTACGGTTCATACCCGTGAGGTCGTGGGTTCGACTCCCTCCGCCGCTACCATTCCCTTTAACGGCCCGTTGGTCAAGCGGTTAAGACACCGCCCTTTCACGGCGGTAACACGGGTTCGAATCCCGTACGGGTCATACAACAACAAAAACGTTTGGTCTCTATAAGAGAGGCTAGGCGTTTTTTTTCTTTTTCAGGAACATGTGTCCCCGCCCCTTAACCCATTCTTCATTCCATACTTTCTCTCTTTATTCTGAATTTCGATTGACATAAAATTTAATAATTGCGTTTCTTTTACCCTATTAGAGAAATTATGCTGCAAGCTTTTCTCATATTTTGTAAAACAGTTGTACGTAAAAGCTTTTTCCGTCGAAGAAAACTTTTATTTGCCTTTGTCATTTTGACATATTCCTTCAATTGGACAAGTTAAAATATGTTCAATAAACCAATTCGGATGAGGTGGAAATATGACGAAACTGCAAAGAGGGTCTTCTAATTCTTCAGCAAGCTTGGTCCCTACTAATGGATTTCAATCAGTATTTCGGCAATCTTCTAAATCAATTAAATCCAAATTAGAGAGAGCATTCTTTGATTGGGGGTTACTAATCTTTTTAACGGGATTTTTATTAGGACGAGCGTTGATACTATCACATATTCTCCCGTTTGTATTACCGTTTTTTGCCTCAGTTTATATGATGAAACGTGAGCGTACAGGAATAGCTTTTGTTGCTCTTATGATCGGTTCATTAACGGTGTCGATTGAAACGGTTAGTTATGCATTTGCCACAATTATCCTATTTTTTATCCTTAATATTTTCTTCGCTAGAGTTAAACGACATTATATAGGTTTAGTACCTTTTCAAGTTTTTTTATCAGTATTTATTAGTCATCTATTAATCACTTATGCTTTTCAACAGGAAGTTCTGATGTATGATGTTTTGATGGCATCAGTTGAAGCGGGGTTAAGTTTTATTTTAACGATGATCTTTTTCCAGAGCGTACCTCTACTCGCAATTCCTAAAAGAAAACAGCTTTTAGGTGTTGAAGAAATCGTATGTTTAGTTATTCTTTTAGCTTCAGTTGTGACGGGGACAACTGATTGGTATATTCAAGATTTATCTATTCAGCATATTGTTACTAGATACATTGTCTTACTATTTGCCTTCGTAGCCGGAGGAACGGTCGGTTGTACAGTAGGGGTTGTAACGGGCCTTATACTAAGTTTAGCGAGTGTTTCGAGTCTATATCAAATGAGCTTATTAGCATTCTCTGGATTACTTGGTGGCCTCCTTAAAGAGGGAAAAAGATTAGGTGCGGCAGCCGGCCTATTAATTGGGACATGCCTCATTAGCTTTTATGCTGAGAAACAATCAGATATTATTTTTTCAATCATTGAATCAGTAATTGCGATTGTCTTATTCTTAATAACACCATCTTTCCTACTTAAGCAATTAGCTAAACTAGTACCAGGAACAGAAGAACATTCTACAGATCAACAACAATACTTGCGTAAAATAAGAGATTTGACAGCTAATCGGATTACTCAATTTTCAAACGTGTTTGAAGCATTATCTGCAAGTTTTTCACAGCCTAGCCAGTTTGCACATATTGAGGACGAACTAACTGATGAAGAACTGTTTATTTGTAGTATTTCAAATAAGTGCTGTAATAGTTGTATGAAAAAGGACCATTGCTGGTCAAACAATGGTGACCGAACATATCAATACATGGAAAATATGATGCATTTAGTTGAAAAGGATCAGCTCATTAAGAATGGCCAATTTATGAGAGAGTGGGAGAAATATTGCCAACGTTCTTCAAAAATGGCTGATTTAATGAAGCAAGAGGTTTTCTACTTCCGTGCAAATCAAAGACTTAAAAAACAAGTTCAAGAAAGTAGAAGATTAGTGGCTGAGCAATTGCGCGGGGTTTCAAAAGTAATGGTTGATTTTGCAAAAGAGATTCAACGTGAAAAAGAAAACCATCAATTACAGGAGGACCAAATCCTACAAGCTTTATTAAACTTTGGAATTGACGTTAGCCAAGTAGAAATTTATAACTTAGAGCAAGGTAATATTGATATAGATATATTAATTCCGTTTGAAAACGAGTATGGTGAATGCCAAAAATTAATTGCGCCGATTCTATCAGATATTTTAAAAGAGACGATTGTCGTATTAAAAGAAGAGTCAGCGACAATACCAAATGGAGGTAATTACTTAGTTACATTTGGATCAGATAAGGCATTTGTTATTGAAACCGGGGTTGCGACTGCAGCTAAAGGTGGAGGCTTTATTTCGGGTGATGCTTTTAAAATAATGGATGTTGGAGCAGGAAAGCACGCTATCGCGATTAGTGATGGAATGGGAAATGGTGAGCGAGCTCATATTGAAAGTAATGAAACACTAAAACTACTTCAAAAAATATTAAATTCAGGTATTGAAGAAACAGTCGCTATTAAATCGATTAATTCGATTCTATCATTACGTACTACTGAAGAGGTCTTTGCTACACTAGATTTAGCAATGGTCGATTTACACGATGCTTCAGCAAAATTCTTAAAAATTGGTTCATCGCCAAGCTTTGTTAAACGAGGCAAGCAAGTTATTAAAATTGAAGGTAGTAATTTACCAATTGGGATCATTGATGATTTTGATGTAGAAGTCATTAGTGAGCAGTTAAAAGCTGGAGACTTATTAATTATGATGAGTGATGGTATTTTTGAAGGTCCTAAACATGTTGAAAATTACGAAATGTGGATGAAACGTAAAATAAGTGAATTTGAAACGGATGATCCACAAACTGTAGCAGAATTGTTACTCGAGGAAGTAATACGTTCGAATACAGGTGATATTAATGATGATATGACGGTTGTGGTTGCTGTTGTTAAACGAAACCTGCCAGAGTGGTCATCTATCTCATCATATAGTGCAATGGCTTAGTAAAATAAAATAATAAAGGTTTATCCCCTCCCGTAATTGGACAAAATGGTAACAACTTTTACGCGGAGGGGATTTTGTATGTATAAGGGAAAATTAAAACAAATTCTATTAATAACTGATGGTTATTCAAACCATGGTGAAGATCCGTTAGCTGTGTCAAGCCTGGCACAAGAATACGGTATTACAGTAAATGTAATTGGAATTTTAGATGAAAATGTACAAAGTGGTGACGGTTTAAAGGAAATCGAGGAAATTGCTAAAGCTGGTGGAGGGATTAGTCAAGTCGTTTACACAAAGCAACTTTCTCAAACTGTCCAAATGGTTACTAGAAAAGCGATGACACAAACAATTCAGGGATTTGTTAATAAAGAATTAAAGCAAATTTTAGGCGATAGCAATTCGATTGAATCACTTCCTCCTTCAAAACGAGAAGAGGTATATGAGGTTGTAGAGGATATCGGTGAAACTGTAGGTTTAGAAGTTATTATTTTAGTAGATACGAGTGCTAGTATGAAAGACAAACTAGAAACTGTTAAGGAATCATTATTTGATTTACAAATTAGTTTAAACTCAAGAACAGGAGAGAATGCCTACTCATTATTTATATTTCCTGGGAAACATGACGATGTAGATAAATTACTAGATTGGACACCTAAGTTAGAAAAACTAAACACAATTTTTCCTAAGTTAACGATGGGCGGTATGACGCCAACAGGTCCTGCTCTACGTGAGGCTTTAAACTATTTTAACGAACAAAACTACAATAGAGGTAATAATGGTGATGATGAACAATCAATTGAATGGGCAGATTAATTTAGCGCCTGGGACTCTCATTACTGGAAAGTGGAATAAAAACAAATACGAAATTAAGAGTTTACTTGGAAATGGAGCAAATGGAACAGTTTATCTAGCTTCTGGAAAAACTGGAGATGTTGCTATTAAGCTGAGTAAAGATTCTACTAATATCACGAACGAAGTAAATGTTTTAAAAAAAATCACACAGGTCCAGGATTCAATCCTTGGGCCTTCTTTTATCGATGTAGATGACTATATAAATCCAGTAACAAATGAATGCTGCTATTACTATGTTATGGAATATGTAAATGGTGTAAGTTTACCAAAATTTATTGAAAGAAATGGAATGGAATGGAGTAGTATTTTTATCATACAAGTTTTATCATTGTTAGATAAATTGCACCATAAAGGCTTTATTTTTGGAGATTTAAAAACAGATAATCTACTAGTTACGAAAGAACCAAATAAAATCCAGTGGGTCGATTTTGGAGGAGTTACTCAAATTGGACGTGCAGTTAAAGAGTTTACGGAGTTCTTTGATCGTGGTTACTGGGGCTTAGGTTCTAGAAAAGCAGAAATTTCCTATGACTTATTTGCTGTTACGATGATTTTTATCCACTTGCATTGTAAAAAGCAGTTTTTAAAAAATGGGTTGGGAATAAATCAAATTGAACAAGTAATAACGCAAACACAAACCCTTAATCCATATAAAGAGTTTCTAATGAAGGGATTAAAAGGGGAGTATGTTAATGCAAATGCTATGAAGCAAGCTCTATTAATGTATGAACAAAAGATAAATGCTACAAAAAAGAAGAAGAGTAAAAAGGATCAAGCTACTACAGCACAAACGATGAATCAAACAAGGCAATCGAAAAAGCAAAATCAGACTGCTAATCAATCAACACAATCAAAAAAACATAGCCAGCCTACAAATCAACCTAGAACTAATCAGAATCAAAAACCTAACCAATCAACACAGACAAGAGCAGGGAACAATGTCCAAGTGAAGCAAAAGAAAAAAAGAATTCACTGGTTCGAAACGTCGACCATTCTCCTGCTAATGGGCTTGGCTTATGCATTATATTTTTATTATCAGATGTAAATTATAGTACTCCAAGTGTGTGAATGGTAACATAAAGATATGAATTTTACTTTCATTTAGGAGTATAGGTAAATGGTAATTAATCAATTAAAGGAATTTATAAAACAAAACAATATTATCAGAAATAGTGTAATTGTGATCGGCGTTTCTGGAGGTCCAGACTCAATGGCGTTAGCTCATTCTTTTTTATCAATTAGGGAAGAATATGAGTTCTCGATTATTATCGCACATGTAGATCATATGTTTAGAGGACAAGAATCTTTAGATGATTTAGAATATGTTAAGAACTGGTGCCTACAAAATAACGTACAATATGAAGGTAAGAGCATAAATGTGAATCAGTATATCGAGGAAACGGGATTAAGTAGTCAATTGGCGGCAAGGGAATGTCGATATCGTTTTTTTGACGAAGTGATGAATAAATATGAAGCGAATTATTTAGCGTTAGGTCATCATGGGGAAGACCAAGTTGAAACGATTTTAATGCGCTTAGTAAGAGGTAGCTCGCAGGTCGGTTACGCTGGCATTAGGGAAAAGAGATCTTTTAGTACAGGCGAAATTATTCGTCCTTTTTTAGATTTAAGAAAACAAGCATTAACTACATATTGTCACGAACAAACTATTATCCCTCGAAAAGATCCAAGTAATGATAAAGATGTTTACACAAGAAATCGATTTAGGCATCATATTCTACCTTTTATTTTTGAAGAAAATCCAACTGCACATAAAAGATTCCAGCAGTTTAGTAGACAGCAATTGGAAGATGATCTATATTTAATGGAATTAACTGAAGACGCAATGAATACAGTTATAAAAAATAAAGAAAAGCAAGCAGTCACTATTGACGTTAAACAGTTTTTAAATGTGCCTATATCTTTACAAAGAAGATGTATTCAACTAATATTAGATTATGTCTACCTATCTATCCCTAAAGGCTTGACACAAGGGCATCTTAATTCAATTCTGACTTTATTACGAAATGAAAAATCTACGTGGGAGCAGCATTTACCTGGAGGACTTTTTGTCACACGCTCATATAATGAATGCCTCTTTACATTCGAACAAATGAATGTGAAGGATTATACTATTTCTATTAATGAGCCTGGCGAATACGAACTACCAAATGGTTTTTCAATTAAAGTTGAATTAAACAATCAATGTTTTGAACAAAAAAATGACACGTTTATTTGTTCTATCAAGGATGTTTCTTTTCCACTCATTGTTCGGAATCGAAAGAATGGTGATCGAATGTCATTAAAGGGTATGAATGGGTCAAAAAAGTTAAAAGATATATTTATTGATGAAAAAATGAAACAATCATTACGTGATGAATGGCCAATAATTACGGATAGTCAAAATAATATATTATGGGTACCTTTCGTAAAGAAATCTGCATTTGAAAGAAATTTTTCGACAGATGAGTCACTCATTGCAATACAGGTGGTTTCTAAGAGTTTCTAGGAGGAAAAAATGAAACAAGACATTCAACAAGTATTAGTAAGTGAAGATGCAATTCAACAAAAAGTAGTAGAATTAGGTGCAGTACTAACTGAAGAGTACAAAGACCGCTTTCCACTAGTAGTGGGTGTTTTAAAAGGAGCTCTTCCGTTCATGTCTGACCTTATCAAGCATATTGATACATATATCGAAATTGATTTTATGGATGTTTCTAGTTATGGACATAGTACAGTTTCTTCTGGTGAAGTGAAAATTGTAAAAGATTTAAATACTTCTGTAGAAGGAAGAGATGTAATCATTCTAGAAGATATTATTGATAGTGGTCTAACTTTAAATTATTTAGTTGAACTATTTAAACATCGCAAAGCTAATACAGTTAAAATCGTTACTTTATTAGATAAGCCAAGCGGACGTAAAGCAAATATCGAGGCTGATTTAGTTGGTTTCGAAGTACCAGATGCTTTCGTAGTAGGATATGGTTTAGATTATATTGAACGTTATCGAAATCTGCCGTATGTTGGCGTTTTAAAGCCTGAAGTTTACACGAAATAAGTCAAGTTTTATTCGTTTGTTTACATGGTATAACTATGCTACTATATAAAGTAATTAAATTGAAAGAGAGGAGGTTTGGAATTGAATCGAATTTTCCGTAATACAGTCTTTTACATATTAATCTTCTTAGTTGTGATTGGTGTTGTTACATATTTCAATGGGCCAGAATCTCAAGTTAAGAAAGTAAGTTACGATACATTTTATACTAAGTTACAAAAAGGAGATGTTAGCAGTTTAACATCTATCCAACCTAAAAATGGAGTGTACATAGTAAGAGGTCATTTTACAGATGTAAAAAAAGGCGAATCTTTCCAAACTCAAGTACCAATTAGTGACGAAACGACAAAAATAGTTAACAAAGCAGTTGCTGACTATAAAATAAAGGCTAATTGGAATCCAGCTGAAACAACAAGTGCATGGGTGCAAATCTTCACTTCACTCATTCCATTTGTAATTATTTTCATTCTTTTCTTCTTCCTAATGAATAATGCACAAGGTGGCGGAAGCCGTGTTATGAACTTTGGGAAGAGCAAAGCTCGTCTTTATAATGACGAGAAAAAGAAAGTACGATTTAAAGATGTTGCAGGTGCAGATGAAGAGAAGCAAGAGCTTGTAGAAGTAGTAGAGTTCTTGAAGGATCCTCGTAAGTTTTCTGAATTAGGTGCAAGAATTCCTAAAGGGGTACTATTAGTAGGACCTCCTGGAACAGGTAAAACATTATTAGCAAGAGCTGTTGCAGGAGAAGCTGGAGTTCCATTCTTCTCAATCAGTGGTTCTGATTTCGTTGAAATGTTTGTAGGGGTCGGTGCTTCTCGTGTTCGTGATTTATTTGAAAATGCGAAGAAAAACGCTCCTTGTATCATATTTATTGATGAAATCGATGCTGTAGGTCGTCAACGTGGTGCTGGATTAGGTGGAGGACACGATGAGCGTGAACAAACATTAAACCAGTTACTTGTTGAAATGGATGGTTTCGGTGCTAACGAAGGTATTATTATCATCGCTGCAACAAACCGTGCAGATGTTTTAGACCCAGCGTTATTACGTCCAGGTCGATTTGATAGACAGATTACGGTAGATCGTCCAGATGTAATAGGACGTGAAGCGGTATTAAAAGTACATTCAAGAAATAAACCATTGGCTCCAGATGTAGACTTAAAAGCTATTGCTCAAAGAACTCCTGGATTCTCTGGTGCAGATTTAGAGAATTTATTAAACGAAGCGGCATTAGTTGCGGCTCGTCGTGATAAAAAGAAAATCGATATGCTTGATATTGACGAAGCAACTGACCGTGTAATTGCGGGACCTGCTAAGAAAAATAAAGTTATATCTGTAAAAGAGCGAAAAATTGTTGCATTCCATGAAGCTGGACATACGGTTATTGGCCAAGTGTTAGATGAGGCTGAAATGGTTCATAAAGTAACAATTGTACCTCGTGGTCAAGCTGGTGGTTATGCTGTAATGCTTCCGAAAGAAGATCGTTACTTTATGACAAAACCAGAATTACTTGATAAAATTACAGGTCTACTTGGTGGACGTGTTGCTGAAGAAGTGGTATTTGGTGAAGTAAGTACAGGAGCTCATAATGACTTCCAACGTGCAACAGGTATTGCTCGTCGTATGGTTACTGAGTTCGGTATGAGCGATAAACTAGGTCCATTACAGTTTGGTCAATCTCAAGGAGGAAATGTATTCCTTGGTAGAGACTTTAATAATGAACAAAATTATAGTGATAAAATTGCTTATGAAATCGACGTAGAGATTCAAACAATCATTAAAGAATGTTACGCAAAAGCAACCGATATTATTAAGACGCAACGCGAAAAATTAGACTTGCTTGCTAACACATTATTAGAAGTGGAAACTTTAGATGCAAAAGCAATTAAGAGTCTTTGGGAACAAGGCACACTTCCTACATCTCCAACTTCAAATGATGAGATTAAAGTCAACATTTCTAAAAAGAATGATGAACCAACTGAGCCTAAAATCACTGAATAAACAATTAAGAGTGTCTTTCTAGACACTCTTTCTTTTGTTTATTGGCGAAAAGTCAAATAGGCCAAGACCATGGGGAAAATCGGTTCAATGAAGCGTTTTAAAAAACCTTTACAGAGCCATACCCACAGCAAAAAGCATCTATTTTTAAACTACTATCAACTTGTGTTATCATTATTTTTATAGTGATTAAAAAATGTACTTGAGACAAAAAATATAAAATAAAAGTTTTATTTTTGAAATGGAGAGACGGTGGAGTTTATGTTATTTGTAATCGATGTAGGAAATACAAATACTGTTTTAGGTGTTTATCAAGAAGATGAGTTAATACATCATTGGAGAATTGAGACGAATCGTTACAAAACAGAAGATGAGTACGGTATGGTCATTGGTTCATTACTTGAATATGCAGGTATTGGGTTTGATGAGTTTCATGCAATTATTATTTCATCAGTTGTCCCACCGATTATGTTCTCACTGGAAAGAATGGCAACAAAATACTTTAAACAAAAGCCACTAATCGTTGGTCCTGGTATAAAAACAGGTTTAAACATAAAATATGATAATCCGAAAGAAGTTGGCGCGGACCGAATTGTTAATGCGGTTGCTGGAATTGCACAATACGGAAGTCCGCTGATTATTGTAGATTTCGGAACAGCTACTACATATTGTTATATAGATGAAAATAAAAATTACATCGGTGGAGCAATTGCACCAGGCATCAATATTTCAACAGAGGCACTCTATACAAAGGCTTCAAAACTGCCTCGTATAGAGCTTTCAAGACCTTCTAATATTGTCGGTCGTACAACAGTAGAAGCAATGCAGGTTGGAATCCTATATGGTTATGTAGGTCAAGTTGAAGGTATTGTAAAACGAATGAAAGCTCAAGCAAAGGTAGAACCTACTGTTATAGCAACAGGTGGACTTGCATCATTAATATCTAAGGAATCGAATATCATTGATGTCATGGATCCATATTTAACATTAAAAGGTCTACATTTAATTTATAAACGAAATTCATAAAAAGGGGTACAACATGAAAGATTATTTAGTAAAAGCATTAGCTTTTAACGGTGAAGTCCGTGCATATAGCGTTAGATCAACAAATATCGTAAAAGAAGCTCAAGAACGTCATGACACGTGGTCAAACGCTTCTGCTGCATTAGGTCGTACACTAACAGCTGCTACAATGATGGGTGCTATGTTAAAAGGCGATGAAAAGTTAACTTTAAAAGTTGAAGGTAATGGCCCAATTGGCCATATCTTAGTCGATAGTAATGCAAAAGGTGAAGTACGAGGATATGTTCAGAATCCGCATGTACAAACTGAGCTTAACAAACATGGAAAAATTGATGTAGCAAAAGCTGTTGGTACTGTAGGTACAATCTCGGTTGTTAAAGATATTGGTATGAGAGAACCTTTCACAGGCTCGGTACCTATTGTATCAGGTGAACTTGGTGAAGATTTTACTTACTATTTTGCTGTATCTGAACAAACACCTTCATCTGTAGGTGTCGGCGTATTAGTAAACCCAGATCATTCGATTTTAGCAAGTGGAGGATTTATTATTCAAATCTTACCTGGTGCAAGTGAAGAATGTATCACGCAAATTGAAAATCGTTTAAAAACAATTAAACCAGTTTCTAAACTAATTGAAGAAGGCCTGACTCCAGAAGAAATTTTATATGAAGTGTTAGGAAAAGAAGAAGTTAAAGTTTTAGAAACGATGGATGTAAAATTCCAATGTCAATGCTCAAGAGAGAGAATTGAGGGTGCTCTTTTAAGCATTGGTAAACAAGAATTGGAATTAATATTAGAAGAGGATGGAGAAGCAGAAGTAACATGTCATTTCTGTAATCAACCTTATCATTATTCTGATGAACAATTAAAAGAATTAATTAACAAATTGTAGGTGAAAATTGAAGGAATTTGTCGAGCTTTCTTTTCATAATTTATTATGAATTTCATACAAGTTATGTATAGGAGAAAGTAATTGACAGATTCTTTTGTTTTTTACATAATGTATATTAAACAGGTCAATATACTTGGAATTAGGAGTGGATGAAATGAAAGTTGCAAATTCAGTTTACGAATTAATCGGTAGAACTCCAATTGTAAAACTTAACAGATTAGTAGACGAGGACAGCGCGGAAATTTACTTAAAACTAGAGTTTATGAATCCTGGTAGCAGTGTTAAAGATCGTATTGCACTTGCGATGATTGAGGATTCGGAGAAAAAAGGTCTAATAAAACCAGGTGATACAATTATTGAACCAACTAGTGGAAATACTGGTATCGGATTAGCAATGGTAGCAGCTGCTAAAGGCTATAAATCAATTCTAGTAATGCCAGAAACAATGAGTATTGAGAGACGAAACTTATTACGTGCATATGGCGCAGAATTAGTTCTAACTCCTGGCCCTGAGGGAATGGGAGGAGCAATTCGTAAAGCTGATGAATTAGCAAAAGAAAATGGATATTTCGTTCCACAGCAGTTTAATAATATTGCAAATCCCGAAGTCCACCGTTTAACAACTGGTCCGGAAATTGTTGAACAAATGGGAGATCAACTTGATGCATTTATTTCAGGAGTTGGTACAGGAGGAACAATCTCCGGCGCAGGAGCTGTTTTAAAAGAAGCTTACCCTGGAATTAATATTGTCGCAGTTGAACCTGAAGACTCTCCAGTTTTATCAGGTGGTAAACCAGGTCCGCATAAAATTCAAGGTATTGGAGCAGGTTTTATCCCTGAAACATTGAACACGGATATTTATGATGAAATCGTTAAAATCAAAAATGACGATGCAATGGAGACGGCTAGAAAAGTAGCAAAAGAAGAAGGTATACTTGTAGGCATCTCTTCTGGTGCTGCAATTAGTGCTGCTTTACAAGTTGCAAAAAAACTTGGAAAAGGTAAAAAAGTACTTGCGATCATTCCAAGTAATGGAGAGCGTTATTTAAGTACAGCATTATTCCAATTTGAGTAATTTTTTGATGGATTAAATAATTAATTTAAAATCCCTTTGCAAGTGAGCAAAGGGGTTTTTTGTTTTTCCATAAAATGCTTTGATGTATACTTCTTACTTTTTGTGTAAAATGAAAAAAGAAGCGCTATCAGAGGGGGATATTCACATGAATTATGAAATCTTTTCAAAAGTTATCAAATATACTACACCTTTCTTTAAATACTTTGTAGAAACGGCAAAAGAGAAAAAGAATGCCGTTCTTCTTGAAAGTGGTCGTGACGGTAGATATTCAATTATGGCATCTAATCCTGTTGCGAAGTTATATGGGAAGGATAATAAATTAATGATCGAAGTAGGGATTAAAGGATGCTCCGGGAAAGTGGAGTATGAAGGAAATCCAATTGAATTAGCAAAGGAATATCTATCTAAATACACAACGGAAAAAAGAGATGACCTACCACCATTTCAAGGTGGGGCAATCGGTTATTTCACATATGACTGTAACCATTATATCGAAGACCTACCAACAATGGCTGAGGATGTCTACAATATTCCAGATGTTTATTTATTAATCTTCCATGAAGTTGTTATTTATGACCATGAAGAAAATCAATTATATTTTATTGTTATAGATGAAATGAAAAATGCTGATCAGGCACAAGAACGACT
The DNA here is from genome assembly GCF_002575105.1 of Bacillus sp. AFS053548. Classification (NCBI taxonomy): domain Bacteria; kingdom Bacillati; phylum Bacillota; class Bacilli; order Caryophanales; family Bacillaceae; genus Bacillus; species Bacillus sp. AFS053548. Next base: position 45,220 of record NZ_NUHI01000033.1, read on the forward strand.
AGACTCTTTAGAAGAGTTCTACATTAGTGAAATAGAGCAAATCGATTTATCTAGAAGAACTTCTACCGAAGAGATTGAAAAAACAATTTATATGTCTGAACAAAAATTTACGGATGCTGTTGGAAATGTTAAAGAATATATCAGTGCGGGGGATGTATTCCAGGTTAATTTATCGGTGCTACAATCTGAGACGCTTGTAACAGAACCACTGTATATATATGAGCAGCTTAGAGAAATAAATCCTTCACCATATATGTCCTATTTAGATTTTGAAGAGTTTCAAATTGTTAGTTGCTCACCAGAGCTATTAGTAGCAAAACGTGATCAAGAAGTTTGGACAAGACCAATAGCGGGTACAAGATCTCGTGGTAAAACAGTTGAGGAAGAACAACAACTGATGGAAGAACTACGTTCCAATGAAAAAGAACAAGCTGAGCATATTATGCTAGTTGATTTAGAGCGCAATGATTTAGGAAGAGTATGCGAATATGGAACTGTTGAAGTAGACGAACTATTAGTAATCGAAAAGTATTCGCATGTAATGCACCTTGTTTCAAATGTTAGAGGTGAGCTACAAAAGGGTAAAGATTCATTTGACTTATTAAAAGCAGTATTTCCCGGGGGAACAATAACAGGAGCTCCAAAAATCCGTACGATGGAAATTATTGAAGAACTAGAGCCGACCAAGCGTGGCATTTATACAGGTTCTGTTGGGTGGATTAGCTTCACAGGAGATATGGAGTTGAACATTACGATTCGAACAATGATTACAAAAGACCAGCAAGCATTTGTACAAGCTGGTGCTGGTATTGTTATTGATTCTAGTCCAAAACATGAGTATTTAGAAAGTCTTAAGAAAGCTCAAGCTTTATGGACAGCTAAGAAAGTAAGTGAAGAAAAAGCAAAGATGGGTGGGAATGTAAAATGATATTAATGATTGATAATTATGATTCATTTACCTATAATCTAGTTCAATATTTAGGCGAATTAGGTGAAGAGTTAATTGTAAAACGAAATGATGAAATTACTTTAGAAGAAATCGAAGCATTAGCCCCATCTTATTTGATGATTTCACCAGGTCCTTGTACACCAAACGAAGCTGGAATCAGTTTAAAAGCAATTGAACACTTTGCTGGGAAAATCCCAATTTTAGGCGTATGCTTAGGTCACCAATCGATCGCTCAAGTGTTTGGAGGTGACGTAGTACGTGCAGAACGCTTAATGCACGGAAAAACATCTGCAATTACACATGAAGGTTTAGGATTATTTAATGATCTACCATCACCAATTGATGTGACACGATATCACTCTTTAATTGTTAAAAAAGAAACGTTCCCTGAGGAGCTTGAAATAACAGCTTGGACGAATGAGGGAGAAATAATGGCTTTAAAACATAAGACATTACCGATTGAAGGAGTACAATTTCACCCAGAATCGATTATGTCACAATTCGGGAAAGAAATGCTTAGAAACTTTTTACAAGCATATAAACCGTCTAGGAGTACAGTATGAAACTATATTTTAATGGAGAATTCTTGAACGATCATGAAGTGAAAATATCTCCATTTGATCATGGCTTTTTATATGGCTTAGGAGTATTTGAAACATTTCGGATCTATGATGGGCATCCATTTTTATTATTTGATCATTTAAAACGTTTAAGAAAGTCGTTATTAAACTTGAATATCGAATGGAATTTGCTAGATGAGGAAATTCAAACGATTTTAAATAGGTTAATTGAATTAAATGGTTTACAAGATGCGTATATGCGTTTGAATGTTTCAGCAGGTGAAGGTGAAATAGGTTTATACACTGGTCAGTATTCGAATCCAAATACCATCATTTTTATTAAACCTATGCATGAAAGTAATATCTTAGAGAAAGAAGGGGTAATACTAAATACCCCTCGAAACTCTCCTGAAGGAAAAGAGCGTTTAAAGTCTCATCATTATTTAAATAATATTATCGGTAAAAAAGAAATCGGTAACTCACCAAGTATAGAAGGTATCTTTTTAAACAAAGATGGGTTTCTTACAGAAGGTATCGTTTCAAATCTCTTCTTTATTAACCAAGGTCGATTATATACACCACACGTTGATACGGGAATCTTGAATGGGATAACGAGACAGTTCGTGATTCATTGGGCTAAATTAAAAGGGATTACAGTTGAAGAGGGCTTCTATACTGAACAAGAGTTGTTAAAAGCGGATGAAATATTTATTTCAAACTCAATCCAAGAAATTATTCCCGTTACAGTAATTGGTGAGCGGATTTTTAATGTTAGTGAAAGTAGCGTAATAAAGGATTTGCAGAAGGATTATAGAATTCATCGAAAATCCTTATTAAGCATGAATGAAATGGAAAGAAGTGAACAAGCGTGAGAAGAGCAACAAAACCCTTGATTTGTGGAAATTACTCATTACCAATTCCGAATGAAACAATTGTAATGGGGATTTTAAACGTAACCCCGGACTCATTTTCTGATGGTGGTCGATACAACGAAATTGAATTAGCGATACAACATGCAAAGAAGTTAATTGCTGATGGTGCAAAAATTATTGATGTAGGTGGGGAATCGACAAGACCTGGAGCTGCCATAGTTGACGAAGACGAAGAGTTAAGAAGAGTTGTTCCGATTATTAAAGCATTATCTAAAGAAATTGATGTCCCAATTTCCATTGATACATATAAATCTGAAGTGGCAAAACAAGCTGTTGAAGCAGGAGCTACAATCATTAATGACGTTTGGGGAGCAAAGAAAGACCCTAAAATTGCTGAAGTGGCAGCTGCATACAATGTTCCAATTTGTTTAATGCACAATCGAACAGATGAAAACTATTATAGTTTAATGAGTGATCTTGTCTGTGATTTAGTTGAAAGTATTAATATAGCAAAACGCGCAGGTGTAAAGGATGAAATGATAATTTTGGATCCGGGTGTTGGTTTTGCAAAATCGGCTGGGCAGAATTTAGAAGTTTTAAACCAAATGGAGCAAATCAAAGCATTGGATTATCCAGTGTTACTTGGTACTTCACGAAAAAGGTTTATAGGGGAGGTTCTTGGTACTGAAGTACATGAGCGAATGGAAGGTACAGGGGCTACAGTCTGTTTAGGTATTATGAAAGGCTGCGAAATTGTCCGAGTACATGATGTATTAGCGATTTCCCGTATGGCTAAAATGATGGACGCAATGTTAAGGATTGGAGTAAAAAATGGATAAAATTTATGTTACAGGTATGAGATTTTATGGGTACCATGGTGTATTTAAAGAGGAGAAAACATTAGGGCAACGATTTAATGTTGATTTAATTGTCGAATTAGATACAAAAAAAGCAGGAGAAACAGATGATTTGGCGTATTCAGTAAGTTACGCAGACTTATTTAAAACCTGCGAAGAAGTAGTTCAAGGTCAGTCTTATGATTTAGTTGAATCAGTGGCTGAAGAGATTGCCAAACAATTATTAAATACATATGATTTAATTCAACAATGTACTGTAAAAGTCATAAAACCAGATCCACCAATACCAGGAAATTATGATTTTGTAGCAGTTGAAATAACAAGAGGTCGCATATGAAAAATGAATCATATTTAAGTTTAGGAACGAATATAGGCGACCGAGAAGGTTTTCTTACAAACGCTATTAGGGAATTAGTGAATCATCCTGACATTCAAGTAGAACAAATCTCTTCTATCTATGAAACAGACCCAGTTGGATACGTAGACCAAGATCCATTTTTAAATCTCGTTATTAAAATTTCTACCAATTTAACACCACTTCAATTACTTGATGTTACGCAAGGAATCGAACAAAGCCTTGGTAGAAAAAGGGAATTGCGTTGGGGTCCAAGAACGATAGACCTTGACATTTTACTCTATAATCACGAAGATATAGAAGTTGAGCACCTAAGAATACCGCACCCGAGAATGTTTGAAAGAAGCTTTGTATTAATCCCCTTAAAAGAAATTAACCAATCAATTAAGGTTGAAACTAAATTTTTAGAGGATAAAGGAGTTCGATTATGGAAGCTGAAAAGTGGGGTAGACGGATTAGGGCTTTTAGAAAATTAAAAGGTTTTACCCAAGAAGGCTTTGCAAAAAACCTTGGAGTTTCTGTTTCTGTGTTAGGTGAAGTTGAGCGAGGGAATCGTATGCCGACTGAACAATTTTTGCATGATTGTGCAAAACAATTAAAAGTAAGTGTAGAGGAATTATCAATATAGAGTTTTCTTGTAGATAGAAGGAGGATGGGATGTGCTAAAAATTGGTGACATCGAGATGAAAAATCCCGTCGTATTAGCACCGATGGCTGGAGTTTGTAACTCAGCTTTCCGTTTAACTGTAAAAGAATTTGGTGCAGGTTTAGTATGCGCAGAAATGGTAAGTGATAAAGCTATTCTTCACAATAATAAAAGAACATTAGATATGCTTTATATGGATGAACGTGAAAAGCCATTAAGCTTACAAATTTTTGGTGGAGAAAAATCAACATTAGTTGAAGCTGCTAAGTACGTTGACGAAAATACGAATGCAGATATTATTGATATTAATATGGGATGTCCTGTTCCTAAGATTACAAAAGTAGACGCAGGAGCTAAATGGCTTTTAGACCCAAACAAAATTCATGAAATGGTATATGCTGTAGCACAGAATGTTAGTAAACCAGTTACAGTTAAAATGCGTCTTGGATGGGATGACGATCACATATATGTAGTAGATAATGCAAAAGCAGTTGAAGCAGCGGGTGGAAAAGCAGTTGCGGTCCATGGACGAACTCGTTATCAAATGTATGAAGGGAAATCTGATTGGAGCTGGATTAAAGAAGTTAAAAATCAGGTTTCGATTCCGGTAATCGGTAATGGTGATGTGGAGACTCCTCAAGATGCCAAGCGTATGTTAGATGAAACAGGCTGTGATGGTGTAATGATTGGTCGAGCTGCATTAGGAAATCCATGGATGATTTATCGTACAGTTAAATACTTGGAATCTGGTGTATTAATGCCTGAGCCAGAAGCGCGTGAAAAAATTGATGTATGTTTATTGCATTTAGACCGTTTAATTGATTTGAAAAATGAACATGTAGCTGTATTGGAAATGAGAAAACATGCAGCATGGTATTTAAAAGGTTTAAAAGGTACTGCATTAGTTCGAAATCAAATTAACGAGGTTAGTACTCGTGCTCAAATGGTTGAAGTGTTAGCAACATACGTTAATGAAGTGGAAGAAAAAATGAAAGCTACTCAAGCTTTGTAAGTTTGACAGGTTTCGCTTGACAAAATATAATAAGTTATAGTAAACAAAACTGCCGGATCGAAATACTGGCAGTTTTTCTATTAAAATCATATTGTATTTAAATATTTTTGAATAATTACGTGGAGTTGAGAAAATGAGTCACGAAGAATTAAATGATCAAGCCCTTATACGTAGGGAGAAATTAAAAACACTTGAAGGAAAAGGTATCGATCCATTCGGTAAAAAGTTTGTGCGCACACATTCTTCAAATGATTTATTAGCACAATTTGACCAGTATTCTAAAGAAGAATTAGAAGAAAAAGCGATTGTTGTTTCATTTGCAGGTCGAGTAATGACTAAACGTGGTAAAGGTAAAGCTGGATTTGCACATGTTCAAGATTTAAATGGACAAGTTCAAATCTATGTTCGTAAAGATGCTGTAGGCGAAGAACAATATGAAATCTTTGATATTACTGATTTAGGTGACATTGTAGGTGTTACAGGTGTGGTATTTAAAACGAATGTAGGAGAATTATCTATTAAAGTTAAAGAATATACATTCCTTTCAAAGGCGTTATTACCACTTCCTGATAAATTTCATGGTTTACAAGATGTTGAGCAACGTTACCGTCAAAGATATTTAGATTTAATGAATATGGAAAGCCGACAAACATTTATTGCTCGCAGTAAAATTATCCAATCTATGAGACGTTATTTAGATAGCCAAGGTTATTTAGAAGTTGAAACTCCTATGCTACATGCTATTGCAGGTGGAGCTTCTGCAAGACCGTTTATCACTCATCATAACGCGCTTGATATGGAATTATATATGCGTATTGCAATTGAGCTACACTTAAAACGACTAATTGTAGGTGGACTTGAAAAAGTTTATGAAATTGGTCGCGTATTCCGTAATGAAGGTATTTCTACTCGTCATAACCCAGAGTTTACGATGATTGAATTATATGAAGCTTATGCTGATTATGCTGACATTATGGAACTTACAGAGAATCTAATCGCTCATATCGCTAAAGAAGTTTTAGGTACTACTACTATTCCTTACGGTGAGTACACAGTAAACCTAGAGCCAAAATGGACTAGACTTCATATGGTAGATGCGATTAAAGAAGCTTGTGGAGTAGATTTCTGGCCAGAGATGTCAGTTGAGCAAGCAAGACAATATGCTAAAGAACATAATGTTGAAGTTAATGAGAATATGTCTGTTGGTCATATTATTAACGAATTCTTTGAACAAAAAGTTGAAGAAACATTAATCCAACCTACATTTATTTATGGTCACCCTGTAGAAATTTCACCGCTTGCGAAAAAGAATGCTGACGATCCACGATTTACTGATCGTTTTGAGTTATTTATTGTGGCACGTGAACATGCTAACGCATTTACAGAGTTAAATGATCCAATTGACCAAAAAGAGCGTTTTGAAGCACAGCTTAAAGAACGTGAGCTTGGTAATGACGAAGCACATATGATGGATGATGATTACATCGAAGCATTAGAACATGGTATGCCACCAACTGGTGGTCTTGGAATAGGTATTGATCGATTAGTTATGTTGTTAACTAATTCTCCTTCGATCCGTGACGTTCTATTGTTCCCATTAATGAGACATAAATAAGATTTAACTAACTGGCTGAAGGAATATTTTTAGCCAGTTTTTTTATGATTGGATGTATCTTTTTAAAGGAATAAGGACATCATTTATTTATTGGAATCTGGTAGAAACTATCTGAATAAAAAGAATTTAAAATTAGGTATTGTATTTTGTTTTTATAGATGTTATATTATTAAACGTTGTCACATTAATTCGAAACGACAACGAAAAAAACTTAAAAAAAACATTGACAACATTCAACAGAAAATGTTAAGATGTTTAAGTCGCCTCAGAGCGACATAGTGAACTTTGAAAACTAAAC
>NZ_NUHI01000034.1:0-37469 GCF_002575105.1 Bacillus sp. AFS053548
TTATATGGGCACAACCATTTTTTATTCAATATAGTAGGAATAAGAGCATACTTGCACGTTTTCCAGTTGAGAATAGCCAATATTGTACAATTTCACGTCATAATACCTTAACTGGTACGGGTAATTTTTTGTCTTAATTGCGGTTATTAGGAATTTAATTGCAGTTTTGCTATTTTTATTTGCGATTTTCAAAATTTAATTGCAGTTTTGCTAATTTTAATTGCGGTTTTCGAAATTTAATTGCAGTCCACTTAGGTTTACAGAACTTAGAGCTATTTCAAATGGGTTTTATCTAGTAAAAAAAGATTGAACAAATGTCATTCAAACATCTGTTCAATCTTTTTTGTTTCAATTTATTATTTAAAGAATGTTGCCCAAAGTAAATATACATTTAATACTGCAATAACTGAAGCAATCGACCAAGCGACTGATTTCATCCAAGTTTTATTAACGAATTTACCCATTTTCTTAGCATCACTAGTGAACATGACTAGTGGTATAACCGCGAAAGATAACTGTAAAGACAAGATTACCTGACTTAGTATTAATAAATCTGCAGTTCCTTTTGCTCCGTAAAAATAAGTGACGATTAGAGCTGGTGTAACAGCAATTAAACGAGTAATCATTCTTCTTATCCAAGGTTTAAGCTTAATATTTAAAAAGCCTTCCATTACAATTTGCCCAGCTAGAGTACCTGTTAAAGTAGAATTTTGACCTGAAGCCAATAATGCCAATCCGAAAAATGTACTTGCTAAAGTCGTTCCTAGTAATGGAGTAAGAAGCTGGAATGCATCTTCAATTGATGCAACGTTTGTATGACCCGATTTGTAGAAAGTAGAAGCAGCTAATATTAAAATCGCTGCGTTTACAAACAATGCAATCATTAATGCAACTGTTGAGTCAATTGTCGCAAATTTAATTGCTTCTTTTTTACCAGCATCAGATTGTTCAATCTTTCTAGTTTGAACGATCGAAGAGTGAAGATATAAATTATGAGGCATAACAGTTGCCCCTAAAATTCCTAAAGAAATATATAGCATTTTTGGATCTGTAATAACTTGAGAACTTGGAATAAATCCACCAAATACAGCTTTTATATCAGGTTGAGACATGATCAACTCAAATACAAAGCTACCTGTAATTAAAATGATTAAAGAAATAACAAATGCTTCGATATATCTAAATCCTTTGTTTTGTAAAAGTAAAACAAGTAATATATCTAAAGTTGTCAAACAGATTCCATAAAACAAAGGAATACCAAATAATAGATTTAAAGCGATGGCTGACCCAATTAATTCAGCTAAATCACATGCAGCAATTGCGGCTTCACAAAGTACCCAAAGTATAAATGATACAGGTTTACTGAAATGGTCTCGACATGCTTGAGCTAAATCTCTACCAGTAACGATACCCAATTTAGCAGCTAATGATTGTAGAATGATGGCCATTAGATTAGAAATTAAAATAACAGATAATAAAGTGTAATTAAAAGCAGATCCGCCTGCTATTGATGTTGCCCAGTTTCCAGGGTCCATATATCCAACTGCAACTAAATAACCTGGTCCTGCAAATGCAAGAAACTTTCGGAAATTACTAGCTTTCTTTGGAACAGATAATGAACGATGAACCTCTTGTAAACTAGGTTGTGTAGGTTCCTGTCTCCAGCCTGCTTCGTTATATATGACTTTTTCTTGTGATTCTTGTGACATGTTTCCCACCACCTCATTTATTGTACACATCAAATAGTTTTTCCCTAGGGAAAGTTTTTAAATTATATGCTGATTTTAACACAATAGTTCCCAAATGTAATAAAAAATTTTTGATAACTTCGTAAATTTTTAGTAAACAGATAATATACGTAGAATATTTACCTTTTCTTTGTTTCTGCTTTTTTACTATTTCTTATGCAATTCATTCAGATTGTTCAGTTTTTTTGTATATTGAAGTTTATTATCAAGTTAATTATTTTCAAGTGTGATATACTAGTCAAAAAATTCTGTTATATTCGAAGGTGTTTATAAAAAAATTAATATATATGGGAGAGAAATCTATGAAGTTTGTATTAGTATTCGGGCCTCAAGCTGTTGGGAAAATGACTGTAGGCCAGGAACTAGAAAAAATAACAGATTTAAAATTGTTTCATAATCACATGACAATCGATTTGGTTAGTAAGTTTTTTGATTATGGAACAAAGGAAGGCAGTAGATTAGTTAATTTATTTCGAAATGAAATATTTGAAGAGGTGTCAAAAAGTAACTTATATGGAATTATTTTTACATATGTGTGGGCTCTGGATCATAAATCTGATTGGGAGTATGTCGAGAACGTTTGTACCATATTTGAGTCAAAAGGGGCAACAACCTATTTTGTTGAACTTGAAGCAGAACTAGATGAGAGACTTGCACGAAATAAAACTCCGCACAGATTAGAACATAAGCCAACAAAAAGAGATATTGAATGGTCTGAAAACAATTTAATGAAGACAATGGAAAAATTTAGATTAAATTCGATAGAAGGGGAAATACAGAAGGAAAATTATCTAAAAATAAATAACACAAATATGAGTGCAGAAGAAGTAGCTATATTAATAAAAGAGGGATTTGCTTTGTAAGTAGCGATTATAGTTTCACTTCTAATATTCAATCTTTATAATTTTCTCCCATTATAGTAGGTAAAGTAAGCAAATTACTTTTCTTATGATAATGGGCTTTTTCTATCGTATCACTATTAGCCTTATCCGTTTAATTTTACTTCAGCACAACTTTGTAAACTTTAACTTACATCTATTGTTCCCAATCTGTAAACAGAATGTAAGCGGTTTATAATATGATAAAAACAGGAGGTAAAGCCAATGGTCATTGAGAAACGCCCCGCAATACTATTGAACCATTTACTTAATTTAAATCATACGACAATGAATCAAGTTATTAATTCTACGCAGTTAACAAGAAGGCAGGTTTCATATGATTTAGACAAAATTAATTACTGGTTAAAAGTAAAAGGATTACCTCCCATAGAGTACAAAGGTATTCATTACATCAAAATGCCAGAAGATGTTATTCAGTTTTTTAAAGAACAAAAAAACAAAGAATTAAAAAAAGATTTCATTTTTACAGAAGAAGAGCGTCAAATAGTAATCTACTTGTATTTAATTATCCGTAAGGAATCAATTTCAACAGCTCATTTAACTCAACTATTAGGAGTTAGTAAAAATACAACGATCTCCGATGTGAAGAAGTTAAATGAAATAATTGGTACTCAGTTAGTAAAAATTGAATACTCAAGACAAAATGGTTATCACTTAGAAGGCACAGAATTTGATAAGAGAGTTTTACTTATGCAATTCCTATCTCGGCTTTTACAAATACCATATGGTGAAAAAATTATAAATTATATTTTAAAGGATCGAGATAGACTTTATGAATTCGTAGATATGCATAATGTGCTAATTCAAATTGAAAAAGATTACAATCTTCATTTTGTAGAGGAACGATTAAAGCAATTTGTATATTTTCTTATTTATTATTTTTACCGCCAGACAGAAAAAAAGTTTGTTTTATTTCATCCTGATGAAATCCAAATTCTAAAGCAAGATTCAATGTGGATAGTAGCGGAGAAGATTAGTCAACTTCTTCAAATTAATGGAAATGATCCAGAAATATGTTATCTTACAATTCAGTTATTAGGTTTATCTTTAGGGAGAAACCAAGTTCAAGAAGATGATCGTGGATTACTTTTTAAGCTATGTGAACAATTAGTATTCGACTTTGAATCAAAGGCTTGTATTGCTTTTGAGAAAAAGAATGAAGTAGTTAGTACATTGTATCAACATTTAAAACCAGCTTATTTTCGCATGAAATATAGAATTCCTATTTTTAATCCTTTGCTTTCTCAAATAAAGAATGAGCATAAAGAACTTTTTACAATTGTAAAAGAATTGCTTTCTCCAATCGGGACTCTTTTAAGTATCACGATACCAGAAGAGGAAATTGGCTATATTACTATACACTTTGGTGCACTTTTAGAGAAACCCAAAAAGGTTCTTCCACAAAAGAAACGTGCAATCGTTGTTTGTCCAAGTGGAATTAGTTCTTCATTAATGGTCAAGCATCAACTTGAGGCACTGTTTTCTGAAATTATCGTAGAGAAAATATTATCAATACAGGAATTTAGAGAAGGAAATTTCAATGAATATGATCTAATGTTTTCCACAGTTGATTTAGAAACAAAAATACCATGTTTTAGAGTTAAACCAATTATGACACCGAGTGAAAAAAATAGCATAGTCAATGAAGTTTACCAGTATTTATTTGGGATTCAATATTATGATCTTTCAATGAATGAACTAATTCAAACAATTGAAAAGTATGCGAATGTTTACGACGAAGTGGGGTTGAAAGCTGCTTTAAGTCAAATTACTTTTCATAAAAAAGTAGATATATCTAGGAGGAGACAACCTGTGTTACAAGATCTATTAAAAGAGGAAACAATTCAAATGATTGATCATCTTTCAAATTGGGAAGATGCCATAAAAGTTGTGGCCGATCCATTGTTAAAGAATGGAGCAATTAATAGGTCATATGTAGATGCAATGCTAGAAAATATAAAAACGTTGGGTCCGTATGTAGTAATAGGTCCAGAAGTTGCTATTCCTCATGCTCGTCCAGAAATGGGAGTAAACAAAGTAGGAATGAGTTTTTTAAAACTGAACAAGCCAGTATTCTTTTTAAATGATGAAAAGTATCCTGTTCGACTATTGTTTTGCATTGCCGCAATTGATAATAAAACACATCTGAAAGCTCTTTCGCAGCTGACAAAGTTGCTTAGTGAAAAAGAGAATATTGAACTTCTGAAGGAGGCTAAATCTTCAAATGTATTAGTTGAATTATTTGAACAATATTCAGCGGTAAATTGATCTTCAAGTTTAATAGATTAGTTGAAAAAAATGGAGGGATTCGTTATGAAAATTTTAGCAGTATGTGGCTCAGGGTTAGGAAGTAGCTTTATGTTAGAGATGAATATTGTTCAATTATTAAATGAGTTAGGAGTAAGTGGGATTGAAGTAGAACATTCAGATCTTAGTTCTGCTACGCCTGATTCAGCAGATATTTTTATCGCGGCAAAGGACATAGCAGAAGGTATGGGGCATTTAGGTGAGGTCGTTGTGATTGATAGCATTATCGATATGGATGGTCTTCGTACGAAGTTAACACAAGTTCTTCAATCAAAAGGCTTATTTTAAATTTTACATCAAATATTATTTATAGGAGGTTTTGTTCGTGGAAGCAAGGTTTCTGAAATTAATTATGGATGTATTAAGTCAACCGGCAGTTTTGGTAGCACTAATTTCACTTGTTGGACTTATTATTCAAAAAAAGCCTACAAGCGAGATTATTAAAGGGACAACTAAAACTTTTTTAGGATTTATCGTTATTTCTGCCGGTGCTGGAATTGTCGTGAGCTCACTAGACCCTTTTGGTAAGATGTTTCAAGAAGCCTTTCATGTTTCAGGTGTAGTTCCAAATAATGAAGCAATCGTAGCAATGGCGCTATCAAAATATGGTTCATTTACTGCATATATTATGTTCTTTGGTATGGTTGCAAACATTATTATTGCTCGATTTACTAGATTAAAATATATATTTTTAACGGGTCACCATACATTATATATGGCTTGTATGCTAGCTGTTATTTTAGTAGTTTCTGGGTTAAAAGGTGTCCCTCTTGTAATCGTTGGTTCACTAGCACTGGGATTAATTATGGCTGTTTTTCCAGCTTTAAGCCAACCATTTATGAGAAAAATTACAGGTAACGATAATGTAGGATTTGGACATTTTTCAAGTTTAGGCTATGTTCTTTCTGGATTAGTTGGAAAGGTAGTCGGAAAAGGATCACGCTCGACTGAAGAGATAAAATTTCCAAAAGGATTAGGATTTTTACGTGATAGTTCGGTTACGATTGCGTTAACGATGACGATTATATACCTTGTTATAGCACTATTTGCTGGTCCTACTTATATTGAGAAGGAACTAAGTGGGGGAACTCATTATCTTGTTTATTCATTAATTCAATCAGTTACTTTTGCTGCGGGTGTCTTTATTATCTTATCTGGTGTGCGACTTGTTTTGGCTGAAATTGTACCAGCATTTAAAGGTATATCAAATAAGTTAGTTCCAAATTCAAAACCTGCACTTGATTGTCCTATTGTTTTCCCATATGCACCAAATGCAGTTTTAATTGGTTTCTTTTGTAGCTTTCTCGGAGGGATTGTAGGAATGGTTTTCCTTGGTCTAACAGGATCTATTATCATTTTACCGGGGGTTGTTCCTCACTTCTTTACTGGAGCTACAGCTGGAGTATTTGGTAATTCTACAGGGGGAATACGAGGGGCAACGATTGGTTCATTCGCAAATGGTTTGTTAATTACGTTCTTACCTGTCTTTTTATTACCAGTTCTAGGCGACTTAGGATTTGCAAGTACGACCTTCTCTGATGCAGACTTTGCTACATCAGGAATCATTTTAGGTCATATTGCTAAGTCATTTGGGGCAACCGGCGTAACGGTAACAGTGGTAGGTTTAGTTGCAATAGCTGTCTTGTTTGGATTCTTCAAAAAAGATCGCAACAACAGTAAATCTGCTAACATCGAAGCTTAATTAATGTCAAATTACTAATCTACTAAGATCTAAAATGAGCTAAATTATGAAAATGATGTATGTTTTATTTTATTGATTAAAGGAGGATTTCAATTGTCATTCAATCTTCAAAAAATAGAGGAATTTCGTGATGAGATTCGCTTTCTAACATTAAAAGAACTTTATAATCTTGGTTTTGGACATTATGGTGGAAGCTTATCAATTATTGAGACTTTAGCGGTTTTATACGGTGAAGTGATGAAGGTCGATCCTAAAAACCCTACATGGCAGAAACGTGATTACTTTATACTATCGAAGGGACATGGAGGACCAGGTCTATACGCAACCTTGGCTTTAAAGGGATATTTTGCTGAAGAGGTATTATATACTTTAAATCAAAATGGGACTACACTTCCTTCCCATCCCGATCGAAATTTAACGCCTGGTATTGATATGACAACAGGATCTTTAGGACAGGGGATATCAGCAGCAGTTGGAGTGGCTTTGTCTCATAAACTATCTGAAATGGATAATTATACTTATTGCATAGTAGGTGATGGAGAGCTTAATGAAGGGCAGTGTTGGGAGGCACTTCAATTTGCTGCGCACCATAAATTAAACAACTTATTTGTTTTCGTCGATGACAATAAAAAGCAGCTTGATGGTTTAACAAAGGATATTATTGATCCACTTGATTTTGTAGAAAAATTTAAGGCTTTTGGTTTTTACACATTAAAAGTCAATGGAAAATCAATCGAACAAATTTATGACTCGATTATGAAGGGGAAATCTCAGAGCGACAAACCAATTGCAATTATTTTAGATACGGTTAAAGGTCAAGGTGTTAAATATTTAGAAGAGAAAGTTGATAACCATCATATACGGCCTAACCAAGCGGATGAAGAAGCAATTTTAGAAGCAATTACAGAACTAGGATATAAATTAGGAAGGGTCGTGAATTCATGATTCAAACACCATTTAAGAGTTATGAATTAGATCGTATAGAAATGAGACAAATGTATGCCAATACACTACTTGAAATGGCGCAGAAAAATCCAAATGTAATTGCCCTAGAAGCTGATTTAATGAGTGCGATTACTACAAGTAAAATTATTGGTGAAATACCAAAACAATTAATAAATTGTGGGATTATGGAAGCGAATATGATGGGAGTAGCTTCTGGTCTATCACTCACTGGAAAAGTTCCTTATGTTCATACATTTGCGCAATTTGCTACTCGTCGGGCGTTTGATCAATTGTTCGTTTCAGGTGCATATGCAAGATTGAATATAAAAATATTAGGTTCTGATTCGGGAGTTACTGCAGAGCATAATGGCGGTACACATATGGCATTTGAAGACTTAGGACTTGCTCGTTTAATTCCAAATGCAAATGTATATGAAGCAAGTGACGCCAATCAACTTGGTTACTTACTCCGCAAAGTTGAGAAGGAATACGGAATTCATTATATCCGTACAATTCGTAAAAAAGCTGTCAAACTATATGATGAAAACGAAACATTTGAGTCAGGTAAAGGTAAGGTCCTTCGAAATGGTGATGATGTAACAATCATTGCAAGTGGCATTATGGTAGCTGAATCGCTAAAAGCTGCTGACATACTTCAGAGTAAAGGAATCGAAGCAAGTGTAATTGATATGTTTTCAATAAAGCCAATTGATAAAGACTTAATCGTACAATATGCAAATAAAACAAGGGCAATCGTCACAGCAGAGAATCATAATATTATAGGTGGTTTAGGTAGTGCGGTAGCAGAAGTATTAAGTGAGCATTGTCCAACTAAAATGAGACGGATCGGGATTAAAGAACAATTTGGGCAAGTTGGCAAGGAAGACTATTTAAAGGAATTTTATAAATTAACGGCAAATGATATTGTTAAGAGTGTAGAGGAATTAAAAAACTAGAAAAAGTTAACTATTTTAAGAAGTTGTTTTTTTACAGCTTCTTTTTTTTCATGTTAAGAATTTATAAATTGAGAGCGGACAAGAAAAATCATTTGTTAAAGAGAATTTATATGTTGTGAATGACTTAATTGACAGGCTTTGCAAGCAAAAGTTGCATGGTTTAATAGAAAGATAGAAAAACCACCTAATTTGAAATAGGTGGCTTTTTTGTATTAGTTGCTGTTAGGATCAGTGTCGTCGTGGTATGTACTTCCACCAGTTTGAGCATTAAATGTCCAATCAACTTTTAACTTGTCTCCTTGGAATTCATTTTGATTTTGTCCATTATCAACAAACTCGAATAATACGAAAATCTTTTCTTTTTGACCTGCTGCAATGCCGTCCGGGTCTTTTGTACTACCTACAAATTGAGTAATTGCTGTTAAATCAGGAGTTTGATTTTGTAAGTCATATAAAGTTGTATCAACGATCTCATTTGTAGCACTACTAGTGTTATACATGATTGTTACTTTAATATTTTTTGCTAAATCTTCAGTATTATCATTTTTTACGTCTTCAATTTGATATTTAGTGTTTAATAAAACTTTGTTAATATCTAGAGTTCCATTGTTTTCTAACGTAAATTCACGATATACTTCATCGCCAGGTTTTAAATTACTAATGTTAACAACAGCATTAGGATTCATACCTAAGTCTAATGTACCTGCTGCAAACGTATTATCAGTTTTAATTGTATCGCTGAAATACGCAAATGTACCACCACTAATTAATGATAATCCGACTGCTCCACTCATAACTACCTGACCAATTCTCTTAGTAAAACTCATTTCATTTCCCCCTTAAGGTTTATTTATTAAACTCTTAAGCTTTTATTTTGTACTTAAGAGATCTAACCAACTTCATCCTGCAGTTTTTTGTTCAAACTCTTTTCTTAATTGGAATAAATTGTGTAGTGCTGAAAGAGTTAAAAGGATACCTGGAACAATTAACAATAGCGCTGATCCAGCTTTAGAGCTTACAAAATTTAATGCATAACCAACATATGGAACCGTGAAATTCGAATATTTTCCTACTATATTTTGAGGGTACACTGTCCATAAGTCTTGGGCATTATTGTTATCACCCTTCGTTTTATATGAAATTTCTCCATTTTTATGATGGACAGCCGCTATTCTGTGAGTGATTAGCTTATTATCCATTTGGAAGGTAACAACATCACCCTTTTGATAAGACGATGGATTTGCACCTAGCTTAACTGCAATAATTGAACCTGTATGAAAAGTAGGTTCCATTGACCCAGATAAAACAGCTTTTAATTGATAGCCTAAAATGGTAGAATCTCCACCCGTAAACCTAGAAGAAATTACAATAAAAGCTAAGAAACACAAGATGACAATAGAAATACTTTTAAAAATATTACCTACAATTGATAAAGTTTTCTTCAACATGAGATATCACCTATTCGTTTTGAATTATATTTACTGAATTATTAGAAATTTAGTCTGAGATTGTATCCGTATTGGTATGATCAGAATCCTGGTTTGTAACTGAATCTGTACCGGTATGATCAGATTCCTGACTCAGAACAGAATCTGTATCAGAATTATTAGAATCCCGGCTCAGAATTGAATCTGTATTAGAGTTAATAGAATCCTGGCTCGGAATTGAATCTGTATCAGAACTATTAGAATCCTGGCTCCGTATTGAATTTGCATCAGAACTATTAGAACTTTGGCCCTGACCAGAATCGGTAGCATTTTTAAGTTCACTAGTATCGTTATTGATCATTTCTTTACTTTTACCTAGCTGGGTTTGAATTGTAGATTTAATGGACGATATCTTTTGAAGATTAATTGTTTCATTTAATTGCAGGATTAGTTGATTAACAACCTGGTAGCCTTTCCTCTCATATTCATAGTTACTTTGTTCAGTTTCAGGAAGTTCATGAATTTGATTGTGATAAGAGTTCAACTGTTCTTGTATACTTTGTAAACTCTTAATCTCATTATTTATTTCATGTTCCTCATTAAGAACAGTAGTAAGTAAATTTGACAAATCAGAGCCAGTACCATTAATTGATGTCTTTAGGATCGACTTATATAAATGATTAGCTCTTGTTGAATGATCTTTTGCAGCTATTTCTAGTTGTTGGATTGTTTTAGGAAACACAATTGCTGCTGAAACGATTTGTTCTGATGATGCCCGACTAGAAAAGGTTGCCTCCGTTTGACCAACTGTTTGCATTGCCAAGTAAAATTGAATAGAACATAAACTTACGATGATGGAGACTTTTTTTCTTGCTTGTTTCAAATTTTCACTCCTTTGCAAAAGCCCTGTTGAAATTCATTATTGCTCAGTTGTCGGAAAATTGAAACCGGGTTATTTTCGACTCAATTATCGGTAGTATTTTGTCGTAAATAGTCGATTTTAAAGTGAGAAGCTTAAAAAACAGCCCCAAAAGAACCCGGGTTCGACATATTGATTTAATTTTGAATTTTCTCAATAATGAAAATTGCAGTCGCAACAAAATTAAATAAGGGGTGAAAGTTTTGAGAATGAAAAAAGAGAAAAAAATGAGAAGAAAAGCAATTCCAACAGTAATGGCGTTAACTGTAGCATTTGGAGGAGGTTTAACAACTTTACCTTCATTTGTAAATGTAAAAGCAAGTGCAGCAACAGTTGATCAAGCTTTAAGTAAGGATGAAATTGTAAAAGCTTTTCTTAATTCAAAAGTAGAAGGTCTTGCAAGATCAGGTTCTTCATGGGAACAATTTAAAGTTATTAGTGAACAAGCTGACAGCACGACAAATACTTACCATGTCAGAACAGTTGAACAGTACAAAGGAATTCCAATTTATGGATCTGGACAAGCTGTTGCACTAGACGCAAATAACAATGTATACGCATCATTTGGTAATGTAACACAAAAATTATCACGTACAATTATTCCAACTGAAGCGGCTATTTCTAAAGAAGATGCAGAAGCAACAGCTAAGGAGAGTATCGAATCTCAAATTGGCACTGTTAAAAATTATGATGGAATTGATACTGAATTAACAATTTACCCACATAATGGAAAGTATTATTTAACATATTTAGTTAAGGCTTCAACTTCTGTGCCAGCACCTGGTTACTTCCATTATTTTGTGGATGCAACTAATGGTGAAATAGTAGACAGCTTTGATGCAATAGATAATTTAGCAGATCCAGCAAAACTTAATGTTGCGGTTGGAAGAGGGTTAGACGTATTTGGCAAAATGCAGTCATTCCCTGTAGGAAAAGACACTACAACTGGAACTAGCTATTTATATGGTGGATCAATTGCTGGTGGTACTACAACGTCACCAAATATCGTGCCACTTGCAACTTTTGATGCTCATCGTATGGGTGAAACTCCATTTATTCTTCTTTCAGCACTATTAGGATTTACAGGATTTGAAATAGAAACAAAAAGTTCAACTAATTTTTTCTATGATCCTGCTGGAGTATCAGCTCAAATGAACTCTGATAAAGTAAATAAATATTATCAAACAGTGCACAAACGTAACAGTTTAGATAATAAAGGAATGACGTTAATCAGCACGGTTCATATCGGATCAAAATGGAATAATGCAGCTTGGAACGGAAAGCAAATGCTATACGGAGATGGTGATGGAATTGTTCTTGGTTCTTTAGCAGGCGGATTGGACGTTACAGGTCACGAAATGACACATGGTGTAATCTCAAATACTGCAAACCTTACGTATCAAGATGAGTCTGGTGCAATTAATGAATCATTGGCAGATATCTTCGGAGCATTAGCTGAAATGAATGCTGCAGGTGCTACAGTTCCATCTGATTGGGAGATGGGTGAAGATATCTACACTCCTACAAAAGATGGTGATGGAGGACTTCGTTCGTTAAGCAATCCAAAATCTAAGTCACTTAGTCCTATTTATGGTTTAAAGGATAATAAATATCCAGATAATTACGCGGATCGTTATTTAGGTACAGAAGATAAAGGTGGCGTACACATTAACAGTAGTATTAATAATAAGGCTGCATACTTAATCGCTGAGGGCGGCACACATAATGGCATTACAGTAACTAAATTACAACGTACAGTAGCAGAAAAAATTTACTACCGTGCATTAACAATGTATTTAACACCTTCTTCTGGATTTAAAGAAATGCGTGAAGCTGCTATTCAAGCTGCTCGTGATTTATACCCAGATAGCAAAACTACGGGTCAACCATCAACACAAACAAAAGCAGTAATGGATGCATATACTGCCGTAGGTGTTCAATAATAAATAAACTTAAAAACCATGAACATTTGTCTGTTCATGGTTTTCTTATAATCTATTAACTTTTACCTATTCATCAATAAAATTAGTATTAAATTACTACTTTTTATTATTAATTTTTTATTAGAATAACTTAATAATTTGTGTGTATAGCATGATGGAATCCATGCTTAACTATTGTATATTTAGTATAAGTTTTAGGATAGGAGGAGCAATCAATGATCGAAGGAGAAGTTATAAAATTTTATCGAACTAAAGCCGGACTAACACAAGAAGAACTAGGAAAAGGAATCTGCTCTTCCAAGCACGTAGGAAAAATTGAAAGAGGGAATACATCCTACTCTTCTGAGATTATTACCTTGTTTTCTGAACGATTACAAATTGATATTCGAAAAGAAATTGCGAACTTTGAAAATCTTGAAAATAAACTACAAAACTGGCATACAGCAATTATTAAACTAAGAATGAAGGAAGTTGATTCATATAAAAAAGAGCTAGAAGAAAGCCCTTTTATTAATTCGCCAAAATATGATGCTTGGTATCAATTGCTGCTAGCAAGATATTATCTCTTAAAGAACGACTATAAAAACACTTATACAATTATTCTAAGTATACAAAGAAACTATAAAGATCTACCTCCTTTTGAAAGAAATCTCCTTTTGCATGTAATAGGCATTTATTATTTAAATAATTACAATAATTCAAGTACAGAGAATCATCATAAAGCAATACAAACTTTAAAGAAGATTGATCTAAACGAATACGGAAATCCAGAATACTACTATCATTTAGCAGTAGCATATGGATGGGTTGATTCTAAGGTAATGGCTTATGTATACGCAGAAAAAGCGCTTAAATATTTTAAAGATACAAGTAATTATTTACGTGCCATAAATGCTGAATCAATTATGCTTTTACAATCAAGCAACGATGGGCATTTAGATTTTAAAAAATTAAAACAATCATACAAGAATCTGATTCATGATAGTGAAACGCTCAATGCACCAGATAAAACAGGGATGTTATTAAATAACTTTGCTTTGGAATATTTTAAAAGAAAAGATTATGAAAAAGCGCAAAAATATTATAAAGCAGCATTACAATTGGAGAAAAAGCCATCGGTAATTTATCTTCAACGACTTAATAATTATCTTAAAAGTTCATTTGAAGGTAAATTAATGCGTAAATCTGCTTTATTAAATAGTGCTCAAAAAGGTCTAACAATCGCGAATAATTTAAAGAATCAACATTATCAAATTCTTTTCACTTTGCTGATCTATATGATTGAAAATAAAACGAAAGAGTATACACAATACATAGAAAAGACCGCTTTTCCATACTTTAAGTCACGCAATCATACTATTTTCATGAAACGATATGGTAAGGAGTTGTATGATTATTATGTGAAAGAAAAAGAGTTTGAGAAGGCAGTTGAAATGTCTAACTTCTTAATAGATGTTATTAAAATACATAACTAAAGGACTGTTGTCGGACAGTTCTTTTATTTTTTATTTTTTCAGATTAAAGAAGGAGTTTGACGAATAAAGTTTCACTGCAAATAAAAATATCAATAATGATTAAAAGTGCCACCAAAGTTAATTGGCAACGAATTTATTCAATAAAATGCAAAAAAGTTCCACATAGGAACTTTTTTTAAAAAACATTATTATGTTGAAATATTAATATCGAAAGTAGGGGCAAATCTTACTATTTCAAACATAATTCGATTATGATTGACTCTTTTCGAAATGGTTGTTGTTTATAAACCGATCATTTTTAAAACACACAGTAATTAAAGAAGCTGATTGGAAACAAGGTGTGGGGTTTCTGTAGGAGTATCAGAAATAGTGAAAATTTGAGATGTCTCCCGAGTATATTCAACTAGACATCTCTTTAAAAGGCAACAAGATTTACGAAAACAGCCAATATAAACTACATATTAATTCTATGTTTAAAATGACAGAAATGTATGGGGGACAAACTATATTACAGAAATTTTTTTAATCATGTGATAATACATCAGCATTTCTGCCCATGAAAAATAGAAAAAGGATATTAAAATTAAAATATGATATGATTTTTGCACTAAGTTCAAAAGAATGGGGATAAATTATGATTCGAATTTTAATTGTGGATGATGATTCTCATATAAGAGAGTTATTGAAAATGTATTTACAAACTGAAGGCTATACGACATTTGAAGCAGCTAACGGAGACGAAGCTTCTACATTGCTTGAGCAACAACAAATTAATTTAGCGATTGTAGATATAATGATGCCAGGTAAAGATGGGTACCAGCTTTGTGAAGAAATAAGAGAGTATTATGATTTCCCTGTAATATTGTTAACTGCAAAAAGCGAGCTTTCTGATAAAGAAAAAGGTTTTGCAGTAGGCACAGATGACTATTTGACCAAACCTTTTGAACCAAAAGAAATACTATTCCGGATTAAGGCACTGTTAAGAAGATACAATATGATTAGTGCTCAAAAAATAAAACTGAACGAAACTGTTATCGATCGAAAAAGCTATGAAGTTTCCTGTAATGGAAAATTACTTATGCTTCCAATGAAGGAATTTGAATTATTGTCTCAATTGGCAAGTTATCCAGATCGAATTTTTACACGTGATGAGCTGATCCAATTAATTTGGGGTGCTGATTTTGAAGGTGATGATCGAACAATAAATGTTCATATTAAACGTTTACGTGAAAGGTTTTCTAATTTAACGAATGACTTTAGTATAAAAACCGTTCGTGGTGTTGGTTATAAATTGGAGGTCACTAGAAAGTGAAAACTTTATACATAAGAATTGTTCTTACAATCCTCGGTGTAATGATTTGTAGCAGTTTATTGGCTTTCTTTCTGTCAAATGTGTATTACCACTATAATCTAAAGCCTTATAATGATAAAAAATTAACTAAAATGGCTTTAGACGTTGGTACATTTTATGAAGAAAATAATGATATTGAATTAAGCAATTACTTAAAAAGTATTAGTAAATTGGGATATCAAATTTTATTAGTAGATCAACAAGGAAATCAATCCTTTTATGGTGGTTCTTTTAGAGAAAAAAAACTAGATCGTAAAGTGATTGATTCTGTTTTAAACGGGAAGATCTATCATGGTATTGCCGAATTTCCAACATCATTATTTGTGACTGGTTTTTTTGATAATACATTGAGTAATACAGTAGGTGTTCCTATAAAATCGAGTACTAATCATTTAGCTCTTTTTATGCGCCCAAATGTACAGCTTCAATTTGGTGAATTGCGTATACTCTTTTCTATTCTCCTTTTACTGACAATTGTATTAAGTATCGTATTAGTTCTAGTTAGTACAAGATATATTGTAAAACCGATTATTAAATTAACTGAAGCAACTAAAAAAATTGCAGAAGGAAAATATAATGTTCAATTGCAAATTAAACGCCAAGACGAAATTGGAAAACTGGCTAATCACTTTTCGCATATGTCACAAAGATTAGGACAAATTGAAGCGATGCGTCAGGAGTTTGTTTCGAATGTATCTCATGAAATTCAATCACCACTTGCATCGATACAAGGTTTTTCGCAGTCACTACAAACTGAAAAATTAACAGAAGAACAAAAGAATCATTACTTATCGATTATAGAGGAAGAAAGTAAAAGAATGTCCTTGTTAAGTAAACAATTATTAACGTTAGCTGCCTTAGATAAGGAAGAAAGTATATTGCAAAAAACATCTTTTGATGTTGCCGAACAAATTAAACAAGTAGTTTTTACAACTGAATGGAGTTGGAGAAACAAAGAGTTGGCCATTGATTTGGAATTACCACAAACTTTTGTGTATGCTGATAAGAATCTACTGCATCAAGTTTGGACAAACCTAATGACGAATAGCATTAAATTTAATCATGAAGGTGGATCAATCTCAATAAAACTGAGTAGTAATGAAGAGTATGTTCAAATTGAATTTCAAGATAGTGGAATTGGTATTTCCGAAAAGGATTTACAACAAATATTTAATCGGTTTTTTATTGCTGATAAAGCAAGAAATCGAAAGGAATCCAGTAGTGGATTAGGTTTAGCGATTGTTAAACAAATCATTGAATTACATAATGGGAATATAGAAGTAAGCAGTAAAGTAGGAGAGGGAACTAAATTTAATCTAACTTTACCTAATATAAAAGAGTTCTGATTTTTAATTGTAATCGACTGTTCACCTGTTGTTCATCTAACATTCCTATACTTTAAATTACAAAGAGTGATTCTTTCTTTTACACTCTTTAAAATTTAGTATGTTAAAGGAGATGAATGACAGGTGTTTCTTGCATTAAGGGAATTTAAACACGCAAAATTACGTTTTTTATTAATTAGTCTAATCATGATCCTTATATCTTTCCTAGTATTATTCGTTTCAGGATTAGCGAAAGGATTATCTTTTGATAATGCTTCTTCTATTGATAGCATGGCCTCAAATTATTTTGTATTACAAAAAGAATCAGGTAAACAAATTAATCATTCAATGTTAACGGAAAGTCAAATAAATGAAGTTCAGAAGTTTGTTGATGAAAAAGATTCTACTACTTTAGGAGTTCAAATGACTACGTTTCTAAAGGATGGGACATCAAAAAAAATTGATGCTACCTTATTTGGAATTGATGTGAATGGTATAGCGGCTCCAAAGGTAATTGAAGGAGACATGATTAATAATTCAACAAAGAATGAAGTTGTAGGAGATATTTCTTTGAAAGAAAAAGGAATCAAGCTTGGGGACAATATTTTAGATCAAATCTCAGGTAAAGAATTTAAAGTTGTTGGATTTACCGAGAATCAATCATATAGTCATGCACCGGTTATTCATATGAATTACAAAGAGTGGTCGATGGTGAATAGTAAGAATTCATTTAATGCAATTGCGGTAAAAACAAACGAAAGTACGGCAAAAAAAGTAAATGAAAAAGTCTCAGGAGTAGAAGTAATTAATAAAAAACAAGCATTAAAAGGCATACCTGGTTATAAAGAAGAACAGGGTTCTTTACTAATGATGATTGTATTTCTATTCTTTATCGGAGCATTTGTGTTAGCAGTCTTTTTCTATATCATTACGATTCAAAAAATAAATCAATTTGGTGTGCTAAAAGCAATTGGTTCAAAAACTAGTTATTTAGCTAAGAATATTATTTTTCAAGTTTTAACACTTACACTATTAAGTCTAATGATCAGTATTTCAATCACATTTGGATTATCTAAAGTATTACCAGCTAGCTTACCTTTTGTATTTGATGCTCAGTTAATCACCGGAAGTTCATTATTATTCCTATTTGTAGCAATAGTCGGCTCGTTAATATCTTTATTAAAAGTAGTAAAAATTGATGCGATTGAAGCAATAGGGAGGGCTTTTTAATGAGTAATAAACTAGTGCTAGATAATATTAGCAAAATATACAATGACGGAGATTCTTTAGCAACAACGGTATTAGATCAAGTTTCTATTCAAGTAAAAGCCGGTGAACTAGTAGCAGTTGTAGGTCCATCAGGCTCAGGTAAAAGTACCTTCCTTTCAATAGCGGGAGCATTACTATCTCCGACAAGTGGAAAAATTTTAATAGATGATATTGAAATAAGTAATCTCCCAGCAAATAAACTGAATGAATTTAGATTATCTAAAATCGGATTTATTTTTCAAATGTCTAATTTAATCCCGTATTTAACAGTTAAAGATCAGCTTCTATTAATTGCTGAATTAGCTGGAATAAAAAACAAAGTTGCAGAGAAGAAAGCTAACGAATTACTTGAACAATTAGGATTATCAAAGAGGATGACAAACTATCCAGAAAATTTATCAGGTGGAGAGAGACAACGAGTAGCCATTGCAAGAGCACTAATGAATGATCCAAAAGTAATCTTTGCGGATGAACCTACAGCTAGTCTCGATTCAGAAAGAGGAAGATCTGTTGTTGAAATGCTATCTAAAGAAGTAAAGCAAAGACAAAAAGCTGCGATAATGGTTACTCATGATAAAAGGATGCTAGACTTGTGTGACCGTGTTGTTTATATTGAAAATGGAAAACTTACTGAACAAATTTAAAGTAGAGCCCGTTTTAATTGACGGGTTCTTTTCAGATTGTTTATGAGTAAGTACTCTTAAAGATCGAGCTATTTTGGTGACTCATGAAGGTGTTAGAGTAAGTAAATTTGATAATTGAGCTATTATAGTGACTCATGAAGGTGTTATGAGTAAGTAAATTTGATAATTGAGTTATTATAGTGACTCATGAAGGTGTTATGAGTAATGATAATTGAGTTATTATAGTGACTCATGAAGGTGTTATGAGTAAGTAAATTTAATAATTGAGCTATTTTAGTGACTCATGAAGGTGTTATGAGTAAGTAAATTTGATAATTGAGCTATTATAGTGACTCATGAAGCTGTTATGAGTAAGTAAATTTGATAATTGAGCTATTATAGTGACCCATGAACCCGTTATGAGTAAGTAAATTTGAACAACGAGCTATTGTAGTGACTCATGAAGCAGTTATGAGTAATAAATTTTTGATTTGCCATAATTTCATAATAAACAAAAGAACCCGTTCAAATCGAACGGGTTTATTAATTTATAGATGGAATCGATCTAAAAGATTCGTTTTAGCAAGATCAATTACATCACTTGCATGGCCATTTAATACAGCTTTTAATGTCCATAGTGTAAATCCATGTGCTTGTTCAATACTTACTTTAGGAGGCATTGCTAGTTCTTGACGGTTTACTAAAACATCGATTAATACTGGTCCATTGTGTTCATACGCTCGTTGTACAGCGGATTCTAAATCAGCAGGGTCTTCTACACGAATTCCTTCAATCCCCATCGCTTGAGCTAATGATGCAAAGTTAGGGTTTTCTAAAGTTGTACCAGTTTCTAGGTAACCAGCAGCTTTCATTTCTAATTCTACAAAACTTAGCGCACTATTATTAAATACAACTATTTTTACAGGTAATTTATGCTGATGGATTGTTAATAAATCACCCATTAACATTGATAATCCACCATCTCCGCATAATGCGACTACTTGCCGTCCAGGTTGGGAAACTTGAGCACCAATAGCTTGAGGCATGGCATTAGCCATTGTTCCGTGATTAAATGATCCAAGTAATCTTCTTTTTCCATTCATTTGTAAATATCGTGCAGACCATAATGTTGGCGTACCGACATCACATGTAAATATAGCATCTTCACTTGCAAGATCACTTACAAGCTTTGTTAAATACTGAGGGTGAATCGGTGTTCGGCCTGGTTTTCCTACAGCAAATTTATCTAAATCTTCACGTACATTTTTGTATGCTGAAACATACTTCTCTAGATGGCTTGAGTCTTTTACATCTGTTAAGAGAGGTAATAACTGACTAATTGTCTCTTTTACATCACCACAAAGTCCATAAGTAAGTGCAGCTCGTCGACCTAAATGCTCAGCTCGGACATCTACTTGCAGAATAACTGAATCGTCTGGATAAAATTGTCGATAAGGAAAATCTGTTCCAAGCATCAATAAGACATCGCAATCCATTATCGCGTGATAGCCTGATGAGTAGCCAATTAATCCGGTTAGCCCTGCATTGTATGGATTATCGTATTCAAGGAATTCTTTTCCTCTAAGCGCAATAACCATTGGAGATTTTAACTTTTCACAAAGAAGCATTAAATGAGAGTGAGCACCTTCACAGCCTGCTCCACAAAGTAATGTAACTTTCTTACCATCGTTAAGAAATCCAGCCAGTTTTTCCAATTCAGGTTTAGATGGGCTAATCAGTGGATTAGTAACATGGATAACTTGTTCTGGAACAGTTTGTCGATCTTCTAATGCAGCTATGTCTCCAGGTAAAACAAGTACAGATACACCTTTTCTTGCGATTGCATGCTGCATCGCAATTGTTGCTAGACGAGGCATTTGTTCTGCTCTATATACGGTTTCGCAAAAGTGACTGCATTCTTTAAATAATTGTTCAGGTTTAGTTTGTTGAAAGTATTCACTTCCAATTTCAATACTTGGAATATGAGCCGCAATAGCAAGTACAGGAATACGACTTCGATGACAATCGTATAATCCATTAATTAGATGAAGGTTGCCTGGACCGCTGCTTCCCGCACAAACTGCAATACTCCCACTCAATAGAGAATCCGAACCCGCAGCAAATGCTGCTACCTCTTCATGGCGAACGCCGATCCATTCAATTCTTTTTGAGTTTTTAATTGAATCCAAAACAGCATTTAAAGAATCGCCAACAATACCGTAAATTCTAGTAACTCCTGCCTGAATCAATGAATCGATCAGTAAATCTGCAATTGTTTTCCTCATTGTAATCTCCTTCTAGCTCACTATTATTAGGGAACTAATTGAATTTATTAAGCCTTAGGCTACAGATAAATTTATGCTTTGCAGAAATTCAAAACGTTATACCAAAAAAAGGCAGGAAAAGTAGGAGGTATTAAGAATAACTACTTTAAAAAGTCTCTTATCCTCGAATTTTTTGTCGAAGGAATCCATCTTGAAACTTACGTTTACGTAAGATTTATAATAAAACTATAGCTAGAAGGAGGAGGGCATTTTGAAGTTATATTCGATTCGAGAGATGACGAATGAATTTAATACGACTCATAGAACCCTTAGATATTATGAGGAAATCGGATTATTAATGCCTACCTATACTGAAAGTGGTAGAAGAAGGTACTCTCAAAAAGATTGTACACGTCTATATTTAATTCAGAGAGGTAAGCATTTAGGCTTTAATTTACAAGAAATAAAAGAAATGATTGATTTATTTACGATTGATCGAACAGGTGAAAAACAATTACAAAAAACAATTGAATATGGAAATCAGAGGATTATAGAGTTAGATAAAAAAATAAACGATTTAATCCAATTAAAAGAAGAAATAATTAAAATGAAGGGTAAACTTGAGCGGAAATTATTAGAGATTTAGTAAAAATACTGGGAGGGAGAGTATATGAATTTTTATAAAGAAGATCTTAATTTACAAATGATTTTAAGAAAATATTTTAAAGAAGATTTTTTTACATGGGCTAATAGAGAATTAGAAGAATTTGGAGAGCTTTGTGCGAATGAAATCGATCAACGTGCAATTCACACAGATCGAGAAGGTCAACCTCGTTTAATTAAATATGATGCATATGGTAATGATATTTCACATGTTTGGGTTAATGAAGGTTATAAACAAACTTTAAAAGATACTTATAATAGAGGGATTGTTAGCTATATTCATAAGCCAATTCCAGAACTTGGTATAAAGGGGAATTATATTTATTCCTATGCGCAAGGGTATTTATTATCACAGACTGAAGCTGGTTTTTATTGTCCAGTAACATTATCAATGGCTGCTACGTTTTTAGTTGAAAGATATGCAGATGAAGCATTAAAAGAAAAATATCTTCCCCATTTATTATCGACTGGGGAAACAGAATTATATGAAGGAGCGACTTTTTTAACTGAAAGACAGGGTGGTTCGGATGTTGGAGCCAATCTAGTGAAAGCAGTTAAAGAAGGAGATTACTATCGTATTTATGGAGAAAAATATTTTGCTAGTAATGCAGGACAATGTGGCATTACAACAATTTTAGCAAGAATTGAAGGAGCGCCTTCTGGGAGTAAAGGTTTAAGTTTATTTTTAGTGCCTTGGAAGAATGATGATGGTACAAATAACGGATTCACGATTCGTCGCTTAAAAGATAAGCTAGGTGTAAGAGCTGTTCCATCAGGAGAAGTAGAATTTAATGGAGCGAAAGCATTTCTAATCGGAGATCCTTCAAGAGGAATTAACTATATGATGGAAGCATTGAATTTATCAAGAATATGTAATGCAGTAGCATCAGTTGGAATTATGAGAAGAGCCTATGTAGAAGCGAAGAAATATGCAGAAAATAGGCTAGCATTTGGACAATTACTAACAAATTTCCCAATGATCAAAGAGACATTAGCAAAACTTGCAACCATTCATGAAGTACAAACAAGTGCAGTATTTAATTTAGTGGCCTTATATGATCGAGTGGTTGGAAACGAAAATGGAACAACCGAGGAGCAAACATTAGTAAGACTTTTGATTGCTATATTAAAAATGCGTACTGCCGAGGAAGCAATTCATTTCTCCCACGAAGCGATTGAAATGCATGGAGGAAATGGTTATATTGAAGATTTCGTGACACCTCGACTTTTAAGAGATGCTCAAGTACTTACAGTCTGGGAAGGAACAGCTAATATTTTAGGTTTAGAGATTTTGAGACTGTTTAACAAAATGAATGGTTATCAAATCTTTAAATCATATATAGAAGAAAAATTAGTAGATACACCTCAAACATTAATAGATGAAAGTGAAATCATAAAGAAAAAGCTAGAGGAGTTAAATGAAATCGTTCAATATACAGCTACTTTAGATGCCAATATTCAGTCATATAATGCTAAAAAAATAGCGAATAAAATGGCAGATTTAATTGAAGCAGTTACTGCTCTTGAAGATGCGAAAGATCATATTCGAAAAGAGTACATTGCAAAAGTATTGATCCATGAACGATATTTTAAAGATGAAATTGATAAAGAACAAATTCATTTAAAGTATTTTGATGAAATTGTTGGCTATCAGGTTTCAATCAATAAATGAAATTAAAAATTATACATGTTTTTGTTTTTTGTGTCTCGGTTGAATGTACTAGAGTAAATTCTGAAATGTAAAAGTACGAAGTGATTTATATTTACAAGGGGAATTTTGTAATTAAAAATATTTTGATAAACTTTTAAAAATAACAATCAATGGGAATAGGTATTAAGCAATAAGTAACCTCAATACTGGAATTACGTGACAAATTTAGAAAAAAATAATTAAAAAAAGATGGGGAATCAAAATTTCCACCATCTTTTTTTCTTGTTCGTTTGCTCATCTTTTAATGATTTTAGATAATCTTTATTAGACTTTAATACATTTGCTTCATTGATCACGCCTAATGGTCTGGACTTGATATGTTTCATTCGTCGCAATATCTCTTCATTTGATTGAAGTACATCTTCAATTTGATTGTTTTTGCTCAATTGAATCACCTCTTAGTCACTAATAGATAGTATATTAGTATCTCTTATAAGATATGATTCAAAACAAAAAAAGAGTGCAACCGTTGCACCCTATACGCCTCTATTTTTTAACGCTCTAATTGCTAATCTGTTTGTTTTTCTTAAATTAGTGATTTCACTGGATGGTTCAATTACGATTCCATTACGTTTAGGAGAGGACTTAGGTTGTGATTCAGGAGCTTTTTTAAAAGATAATAATTTTTTAAACATCCTTATCGACTCCTTATCTTAAGTTTCTAATAGTAGAATACATTGTTGTGATTGCAAATAAATAGTGTCTATCTACCGTTAATAAATCCGTAGATTGAACTGCAACAAGATAGCAATAACTATCTTTCATAAATTGTAGCACGTATATACCTTGGTCTTCAATGCTATGTTGATTTTTTGAATTAATATCGGATAAAAATGATTCTTTAACATCATCTCCAACACCAAATCTTAATTTATACATATTAAAAAAATCGGTATAGGCAATATCTGTATCCAGGTATATCTTGACAACAACTTTGGCCTCGTAAAAATATAAATAGTTTTTTAGCAAATTATTTAATTCATCCTCAGGTTTTAATTGCTTGTCTAAATACGATTCTAGTGATTCTATGAACTCAATATAATGATTAGTCCTTTGAAGAAGTTTAGCAACTAATCGATCGTTTTTTTCAATTTGAGTTTTAAAACTAACACTTTTTTCAATGGTGTTCCCAGCCCAAATAAATTTATCAGGTGTTAAGAGAAAAAAGATATCTACAAATAAAGGAATCCCAATTAATGAGATTAAAAAGGGGATTGTAACCAAATCCTTAATATCTGAAAATTGAACAGTATTAAAAATTTTGTATGTAACAAGCCCTCCTACAAATAAAAAAGTATAAAGCGCATACCAAATTTTACGATAAAAAACTAAGTTTGCGTCATACTGAAAAATTTGATCTTCATTATTTTGACTTTTATAATATTTAATTAATACATAAATAAGGAAAATTAAAATCGCCAAAACACAAAAACATAGAACACCATCCATGAAATCAAAATGAAGTCCTTTCTCTGAGGCTTTGGGTTTTTGAATTATTTTACTTACATTAGTTTCATTAAATAGCAACATAAAATCCCTCCTAAAAACAATAAAGCAATGTGGAAGTATAATGAGTTTCATTACTCACGTAAGTATACAAAATAATGGTTAAATTTGGTAGACAATTTTGAATTTGTTATAAAATTATCACAAATTATGTAACTTTATGAAAATAATCTTTAGGTTTAAAAATATAATCTACTAAAATAAAAATTTTTAAAATAGAAAAGACACCCTAAGTTGGGTGTCTTTCTATTTTTTCAACACATTAATTTTATAACTCTGGGAAACAGTAGTAGTTTCAAAATGAGTAAAAGAATAAAACACAGTTAAGATGAGCAGCAGGCTAGAAATAATAATTACTGGAAAGAATGATGATAGTAGTTTTGGGAATCGCTGACTTAAAAACATAGTAGAACAAAAGATTGCTGAACAAGTTAATAACAATAAACAAATTAATAATAAAGCTTTTGCCTCGGTTATTGAAATCATTACAACGATCATGCTCCCCATCATACCGGCCATCATTCCAGTAAAGATCCCCTCAAGTAGTGCAAGGAAATGTAATCGAAAGCCGATAAATAATCCAATGAGTGCAGATACGCCCATCGAAATGAGTAAGGAATGGAAAAATTGTTGGTGATTTGAAAGTGTAATGAGCACACCTATTGTTAAACCAGTAGTCATACTGATCATCATCATATACATCATTTGATGCATCTGGTCATTTTTTGTTGGTTTGAGGTGGATCGAAATGATTGTTATAAAAAGCATTATGCTAATACATACCCAACTGGTGAACATATATGATCCCCCCTAATTATCCGCTTTTTACCATCATATGGACAACTTAAAATAAATAGAATAAAAAATTGACACCTATACCCCCTATGAGTATATAATAATGGTGAGGTGATAAAATGGAAAATTGCCATGATGATCAAATGGTTCCAAGAAGTGAAGACGAAATTAACGATTTAATGAAGCGTCTTCGTAGAATAGAGGGGCAAGTAAGAGGTATTCAAAAAATGGTCGAAGAGGACCGATATTGTATAGATATTTTGACGCAAATTATGGCAGTTGAAGCTGCTATGAAAAAGGTAAGTTTCTCATTAATTGAAAGACATGCGAATCATTGTATGGTTAAGGCAGTTAAAGAAAACAATGGCGAAGAATCGGTTAACGAATTAATGGAGGTTATTAAGCGTTACGTAAAGTAAAGGGGGTTGATTAGAATGAATGATGCAAAGCAGTTAACCCTTGGCATAGAGGGTATGACCTGCGCCGCATGTGCAACCCGGATCGAAAAAAGCTTAAATCGAATGGATGGCTTGAAAGCGAATGTGAATCTTGCATTAGAAAAAGCTACTATTGTCTATGATAAAGGACAATATCAAACTTCTGATTTAATAGAAAAAATCCATACGATTGGTTATGAGGTTGCAGTTGAAAAAATTACGTTAAATATTGAAGGAATGACATGTGCTGCTTGTTCAGCTCGAATCGAAAAAGTAATAGGGAAAATGGATGGTGTTATTCAAATTAATGTTAATCTAGCAATGAATATAGCAACGATTTCCTATTTATCTGAAGTAAGTTCACTTCAATCGATAATAGATAAAATTAGTCATATTGGTTATAAAGCAGTTATAAAAGAAGAAAATGCAGTTAAAGAAAAAGACACAACAAAAAACAAACAGATTCAATTGATTAGTTCAATCTTACTTTCACTTCCACTTTTGTATTCGATGGTATCCCATCTGCCATTTAGTACAAATATATGGATGCCACATTTATTAATGAATCCATGGTTTCAACTTTTGTTTGCAACTCCTGTACAGTTTATTATAGGTTGGCATTTTTATGTGGGAGCCTTTAAAGCAATACGAAATTATAGTGCGAATATGGATGTGCTCGTCGTACTTGGAACATCGGCTGCTTACTTTTATAGCTTAGTTGAGTCAATTAAGACAATAAATAATGGTATGTATATGCCGCATCTATATTTTGAGACAAGTGCGGTTTTAATAACGTTAGTATTGCTTGGAAAATATTTTGAGTATATTGCTAAAGGGAAAACGACTGAAGCAATTTCAAAACTAATGGAATTGCAAGCTAAGGAAGCAATTGTTTTAGAAAATGGAAATGAAGTTTATGTACCATTGGAAGCTGTAAAAGTTGGAGATCTACTACTTGTTAAACCAGGTGAGAAAATTCCAGTGGATGGGGTCATTGTTTCGGGAGTATCTACAGTTGATGAATCAATGATTACAGGTGAGTCTTTACCAGTTGATAAAAAGACGGATGATAAAGTTGTTGGAGCAACAGTCAATGGAAATGGTATTTTAACAATACGAGCTGAGAAGGTTGGTAAGGATACGGCATTAGCAAATATTGTAAAAATAGTTGAAGAGGCACAAGGTTCAAAAGCACCAATTCAAAGATTAGCTGATCGAATTTCGAATATATTTGTTCCAATTGTGATTGGCATAGCTATATTGACATTTATCATTTGGTTTTTTGTAATCGATCCACAAAATTTGCCCAAATCAATTGAAGTAGCAATAGCTGTTTTAGTCATAGCATGTCCTTGTGCTTTAGGACTTGCTACACCAACTTCGATTATGGTTGGAAGTGGAAAAGGTGCGGAAAATGGGATTTTATACAAAGGCGGAGAATTTCTAGAAACTACCCAAAAAATTAATACAATCATTCTTGATAAAACAGGTACTGTTACAAAAGGAAAGCCTGAAGTAACAGATATCATTAATTTAAATCATCGAGAGGATTTATTGAAGCTCGTTGCAAGTGTAGAGAAAATGTCAGAGCATCCTTTAGCACAAGCAATTGTTCAATACGCTGTTAAACAGGAATTGCAACTAACTGATATTACAGAGTTTATTGCCATACCTGGACATGGAGTAGAAGCCTTGATTGAAAATAAAAAGGTATATATCGGTACTAGAAAGTTAATGAATGAAAAGAATATCGATTTTTCTTCAGTAAATGAACAATTAATCGTATTTGAATCTGCTGGAAAGACAGGAATGTTAGTAGC
Organism: Bacillus sp. AFS053548; assembly: GCF_002575105.1. Classification (NCBI taxonomy): domain Bacteria; kingdom Bacillati; phylum Bacillota; class Bacilli; order Caryophanales; family Bacillaceae; genus Bacillus; species Bacillus sp. AFS053548. The sequence goes on from NZ_NUHI01000034.1 coordinate 28,086, forward strand.
AATTGAAGAGAAGCTAGAAGGTATTATTGCCGTAGCCGATACAATAAAAGAATCTTCAAGAAATGCGATTAAAGCATTAAAGGATTTAAAAATAGAAGTTTTTATGGTAACCGGTGATAATAAACACACAGCACAGGCGATTGCAGATCAAGTTGGGATTGAAAATGTATTTGCTGAAGTTCTACCAGAGAAAAAAGCAGATATAGTAGCTGAACTACAAAAACAAGGGAAAATTGTTGCGATGGTTGGAGATGGGATTAATGATGCTCCAGCTCTTGCTAAAGCTGATATTGGTATGGCGATTGGTACTGGTGCAGATGTAGCGATTGAAACAGCGGATGTTACGCTAGTAGGTGGCGACTTATCACATATTCCGAAAGCTATTAGCTTAAGTAAGAAAACTATGAATAATATTCGCCAAAATTTATTTTGGGCGTTATTTTATAACAGTTTAGGTATACCGATAGCAGCTTTAGGGTTGTTGCAGCCTTGGATTGCAGGTGCTGCCATGGCATTTAGCTCTGTATCGGTTGTCATAAATGCATTACGATTAAAACGCATAAAAATTTAGGAGGATTTAGGAATGGAAACAATTTTAAAAGTAGAAGGTATGACATGTGGACACTGCAAAGCTGCAGTTATGAAAGCTGTAGAAGGAGTGTCTGGTACAAATAATATAATCGTAAGTTTAGAAAATAAAGAAGTAACATTCAATACTTCAAACGCTGAAACAATTGAGAAAGTGAAAGAGGCTATTGAAGATCAAGGGTACGATATCGTTTAAACTAAATGTTTATCGAACAAATAAAAGGCGAACTATAGGTTCGCTTTTTATTTGAAAAAAAATACTATACTGGGGAGAGAATTAGATGAAATACTTATTGTTGTTACTTAGTTTTGTTATTGTTTTTGGATTAAGTGGTTGTGAAAGTAAGACACACACAGGATCAACTCATCAAAATATGAATCATGAAACAAAAGAAGAGATAGATACTACTCAAGTAAAATTTTCATTTAATGGTATTCCAGAGAGTAATAATAAAGTAGATTTAAACATACAGGTTAATAGTTTAAAAGGAAAACCAGTTGAACAGTTTGAAATTGAACATGAAAAATTAATGCATTTGATCGTTGTAAGTAAGGATTTATCTTTTTTTGACCATTTGCATCCACAATATAAGGGTAAAGGATTGTTTACAGTAATACCGAACTTTCCAAATGGCGGTGAGTATAAGTTATTTACAGATTTTAAACCTAAGGACTCCGATAAAAACGTAAAATCCAAATTAGTAAAAGTTTCTGGGCAACAAGTCAAACCGGTTTCACTAATACCGGATAAAGTATTAACAAAAGTAATTGATGGAAAAGAGATTACTTTAAAATTTGATAAATTAACGACAGATCATGAAGTTAAAATGACATATACGATCAAAGATGCTAAAACAAAAAAAGATATTAATGATTTACAGCCTTATTTAGGTGCAGTTGGTCATGTTGTTGCGATTAGTGGCGACACTAATACATATTTACATGTGCATCCTATGAATGAAAAATCAAGCGGACCTGTTGCGGAATTCATGACGAGTTTTCCAAAAAAGGGATTGTATAAAATATGGGGACAGTTTAAGCAAAATGGCAATGTGTTTATCGTACCATTTATAGTAGACGTACCATAATTTCCTTCCATGATAGCTGCTGTATTAATGTTGGAAGAACAGTTATTGAATTTCCAATCGATGAAGAATCTAGCTTAACATTAGCAGGTTCAGTAGGGAATGAATCTAATTAAATTATAGGAATTGTTTATAATTAGCCCTTTCAAAGACTAGTAAATTATTAGTCTTTGAAAGGGTATTTTTCTATTTTAACCTAAAACTTTGCGATAGAGCTCCTTAGCAACAGATGGTTCCTTTGTACCGTGAATAATCGCTCGACCGTCTTTAAATAGAACAATGCGATGATCTTCATATGTACATGACAATAAATAAGGATTTACAATCAAATCATTTACTAACCCTTGTAATCTTTCAGAAAGGTTAGTTAGTGTTGGGATTTTAGGAGATGATACTCTTAATTGGACTGCATCTCTTCCACATAAAACGTATGACTTCATATGGTCATCATCTTTTAAAAATGGATAACTTCTTATAGGACCACATGTTGGACAATTTTTATTTTTCAATTTTTCAATGTTTATATCAGACTTTTCATGCTTCCAAACATCAATCGATTGTAAGATTGGTAAAAGTTCATAGTTAGTAAGATATTGCATGGCATAGGTTACTTGGTAGGCAGCAATCATTTGCACAATTGGACTGATTACTCCTACTGTATCGCAAGTCATATTTAAAGTTGGTATATGATTTAATAAACAGTTAAGACATGGGGTTTTACCTGGAATAATTGGAAATGAGAGGCCATAGCTTCCTACACACGCACCAAAAATAAAAGGAATTCCATGCTTAATAGCTGCATCATTCACTACCATTCTAGTTTCAAAATTATCTGTTGCATCTAGTATGATTGTTTGACCTTTAATCATCTCTTCAATATTAAGACTAGTAATATCTTTTATTAAACTAGTAATCGATACTTCACTATTAATTTGTTGAAGTCGATTTTTAGCTGCAATTACTTTAGGTAGTTTATTTCTAGCATCCTCTTCAGTATAAAGAGATTGCCTTTGTAAATTACTCCATTCAACGTAATCACGGTCAACAATTGTTATATTTCCAATGCCGGCCCTTACAAGCATTTCTGCTATTGATGAGCCTAGTGCACCAAGACCAATAATAATGGCACTGGCTTTTTGTAAGTTTGATTGACAATCGCTTCCTAAAAATAATTCTTGCTTTGCATAACGGTTTGTCAAGAATTCACCAACCCTGTGATTGGGCTACTAGCTTCACCATAATTTTTTTCTTCAATTCTTCCTGCCTCAAAACCAAGCCTTCCAGCTTCAATAGCAAGCTTCATTGCAACTGCCATTTTTACAGGATCTTTCGCATTAGAAACTGCAGTATTTAAAAGGACTCCATCAGCACCTAGCTCCATTGCAAAAGCAGCATCTTTTGGTGACCCGATTCCGGCATCTACTATAACAGGTACATTCGATTGCTCAATGATGAATTTAAGATTTAATGGATTAATAATTCCTTTTCCGGAACCGATTGGAGATGCACCTGGCATAATCGCATGTACTCCAAGTTCTTCTAGTCTTCTTGCAAGCACAACATCATCGGAAGTATAAGGTAATACAATAAATCCTTCGTTTAATAACATTTCTGAAGCTTTCAATGTTTCGATTGGATCGGGTAATAATGATTTATCACACCCAATTACTTCTACCTTGATCATATCGCACAAGCCTGACGCTTTTGCCAATCTAGCAATTCTAACTGCCTCTTCAGCGGTTTTTGCACCAGCCGTATTAGGTAATAATTTATATTTCGATAGATCTAATTGTTCAAGAAAATTTGGTTGAGATTCTTCAAAAATATTCATTCTTCTAACAGCAAAAGTTAGTATCTCGGCTTCCGATACTTCAACAGCTTCTTTCTGGACTTCAAATGAAGGGTATTTTCCTGTTCCTAATAATAATCTTGAATGAAACGTATGATTTCCTACTTTTAACATAATTAGCCACCACCTACAAAATGTATTAATTCTACAGAATCTCCGTTTGAGAGACGGGTTAACGGATACTGTTCTTTATAAATAATTTCTTTATTAACCTCGACAATAACAATTCGGTTTTCTAATTGATATTCATTAAGTAGATCCTGAATTGTACAGGTTTTGCTCGAAATATCGATATTCTTTCCGTTTAATCTTATTTCCAAATGCTTACACCTCCAAAGAGTTAAAATTAGCGATTGATTTTAAATGCTTCGATCCAGTTACGATCGACTTTCCGCTTAAGGATCAAATCTCGAATTAATTTTCCAGTAGCCGGTGCAAGCAATATTCCATTTCGAAAATGGCCGGTCGCAAATAAGATTTGATCTTCTTCTGGATGAGTACCAATAAAGGGATTATAGTCTATAGTTCGCGGTCGTAATCCTGCCCAAAATGAATCAATTTTCATGTCTTCAATTTCGGGAAGCATTTTTTTAGCGTTTCGTATTAATGACTCAACTCCCCCTAAACTAGGGTTCTCATTCCATTCGTTATCAATCATCGTAGCTCCGATGACAAGGCGTCCGTCATTCCTTGGAACAATATAATTTTGTTCATGGAACAGAGTATGCTTTAATGCAACTTTTTCACTTTTTACCGAGATGCATTCACCTTTAACGGGAATAATTTCGTGATGTAATCCAAGCTGTCCAAACAATGAATTACTCCAAACGCCACTTGCAACTACAATGGTTTTTGCTTCAAAATTACCATTTGTTGTTTTAATTAAATAATGTGAATCATTTTTTTGAATTTGAAATACATGTGTATAGTCAAAAATAGTTGCACCTAAAAGTTGAGCACCTTTACAAAATGCGTTACAGACAGAAACAGGTAATACATTCACGTCGTCTTCAATATAAGCTGCTCCAATAATGTTTGAATGGACACCAGGTATCTGCTTTTTTAACTCCTCCTGGTTATACCAAAGTGCCGAAGTTTGAGTGAGTAGGGGAGTTAATTGTTTTTTTTCTAATTCTGTATAAGCTAGTTTGAAAATGCCACCTTTTTTAAGTTCAATATCAATTCCACATAATTCTTTTAATTCTTCTTGAAGATGAAAATAAGTTAATTGACTGTTTCTTGCAAAAGTAAAAAATGACTCGGAGTGATCCCACTCGGAATGGGCACCAAGCATTCCAGCAGCTGCCTTAGTTGTTTTCTGTCCAACTTGCTGTCCTTCAAGAACTGCGACATTAATGTTTTCTTTCGCTAGATAATAAGCAATGGAACAACCTATTATTCCTCCACCAATTACTACCACATCAAATTTCTTGTTCATAAGCGAATTTGCACCTTTCAAAATATTGCAGCGCAGCTTCTAGAGGATTTTGAGCAGAAAATATGCCAGACATGACAGCAATACCATCAATGTCGTTCTCTTTTAGAACTTGGATATGTTCAGGTAATATTCCGCCGACTGCATAGATTGGTATAGTTAACGTTTTTTTCATTTCTGGAATTAGTTCAATTCCATTAGGTGTTAATCCATTTTTACACTCTGTTTCAAAACAATGACCGTACATAATATAGTCAGCTTTATCATTTTCTGCCTGTATTGCTTCAGTAAGAGTGTGAACTGATTTTCCTACTCGTAAATTAGGAAAATATTCTTTTACATCAACAAGTGGAAGACCATGTCCTGGCAAGTGAATATTTGATAGATTAGAGAAAATAGCTATATCTAATCGATCATTTAAAACAATTTTTTTCATATCTACTTTGTTCATTTTTAGTAGATTTAAGAGTGATATTAGCTCGATTGCCTTTTTCGATTTTTCACGAATATGTACATAGTCGACTGCATCGATTATTTGAATTATTTTTGTAGCAAGTACTTCGACTGAGTGCTGATCATCTGTAATTGCAATAAGTTCCATGTCCCAGCGCCTCTTTCATTAGCAAAATTTTTTCAAACAAAAAAACCACTTTCCTAAAAAAAGAAAGTGGTTACATTGCACGCAGGAAAAATATAAAATGCGCCACTTTCCTACGCAGGTACTAGCCTGTTCAGGTTTTGAGGGTTTAAAAGTAACTACTTTATTCTCAGCCCTTATCAAGGGATCCCCTAGTGATGAATATGTATGAAAATTAATCTTAGCATAGCATATAAAAAATAATATTCAATACTAAATATTTTTTACTAATCTATTTTTTTACCAGAAATTGGGCTTGAAGCATAATGAAATCAAGTATTTTTGCGAGTATAAAAAAGCTTAAATTTTTTTGAATTGGCCATTTCTGTAAAATTTTAGGGAAATAAAAGCATTTACATTTTAAAAATGAGGGTTTATATTTAGGTGGAACAATTTAATCGATTGACTAGGGGTGTCCAATTAGTTGGGCTGAGAGAGAAACGTGCATAAGTTTCTTAACCCTCAGGACCTGATCTGGTTCATACCAGCGTGGGGAAGTTAGAAATTTCTCATTAATGATTTCATAATTGTTAATGTAGTTTTACTAACATTTAGCCGGGTCTTAAATATAAGATTTCGGCTTTTTTTCATGCTTTAAATGGATTGGATTTCGTCCTTTTTAAACTAATTAAAAAGGGGAATGAAATCAAATGAACAATTCTGTAAATGAAATGAATTTTTCCATCATGTCTAGTTTTTCAGGGAGTAATAAGGTGTATGTTGAAGGATCTAGACCTGACATTAAAGTACCAATGCGTGAGATTCAATTAAGTCCAACAACTGGTACTTTTGGCGAAGAAGAAAATGCTCCAGTTAGAGTTTACGACACTAGCGGACCTTACACAGATTCAGCTAGCTCAGTTGATATTCGAATGGGACTTAAGGCGATTAGACAAAACTGGGTAATCGAGCGAAATGATGTTGAAGAGTATGAAGGGCGTGAAATAAAGCCTGAAGATAATGGATATAGAAAAGAGTCAGATCAACATAATGTTGAGGTATTTAAAGGGTTAAAAAGAAAACCATTACGTGCAAAGGATCATGGAAATATTACTCAAATGCATTATGCTCGTAAAGGGATTATTACACCTGAAATGGAATTTATTGCAATTCGAGAGAATGTTTCAGCTGAATTTGTTCGCGATGAAGTTGCAAAAGGAAGGGCTGTCATTCCATCGAATATTAATCACCCTGAAAGTGAGCCAATGATTATCGGTCGTAATTTTCATGTGAAAATTAATGCCAATATAGGTAATTCAGCCGTTACGTCCTCAATTGAAGAAGAAGTAGAAAAAATGACATGGGCTACTCGTTGGGGAGCGGATACGATGATGGATCTTTCTACTGGGAAGAATATTCATACAACACGTGAATGGATTATCCGAAATTCTCCAGTACCAGTAGGGACAGTTCCGATTTATCAGGCACTTGAAAAGGTTAATGGGATTGCGGAAGACTTAAGCTGGGAAGTATTTAGAGACACTCTAATCGAGCAAGCGGAACAAGGGGTAGACTATTTTACGATTCACGCGGGTGTATTATTACGATATATCCCATTAACGGCAAAACGAGTGACAGGAATTGTATCTCGAGGTGGATCTATTTTGGCTCAATGGTGTTTAGCTCACCATAAAGAGAATTTTTTATATACTCATTTTGAAGAAATTTGTGAAATTATGAAGCGTTATGACGTAACATTCTCTTTAGGAGATGGACTTAGACCAGGCTCAATCGCCGATGCAAATGACGAAGCACAGTTTTCTGAATTGGAAACACTAGGTGAGTTAACGAAAATTGCATGGAAACACGATGTTCAAGTTATGATTGAAGGACCGGGACATGTACCAATGCACTTAATTAAAGAGAATATGGATAAACAATTAGAGATCTGTCAGGAAGCGCCATTTTATACATTAGGACCGTTAACGACTGATATTGCACCTGGATACGATCACATTACATCAGCGATCGGTGCAGCAATGATTGGTTGGTTTGGTACTGCAATGCTTTGTTATGTAACTCCGAAAGAGCATTTAGGTCTTCCAAATAAAGAAGATGTTAGAGTAGGTGTTATTACATACAAAATAGCAGCGCATGCAGCTGACTTAGCAAAAGGGCACCCTGGTGCACAAAAAAGAGATGATGCACTTTCAAAAGCAAGATTTGAATTTAGATGGCGTGATCAGTTTAATCTTTCCCTTGATCCTGAAAGAGCAATTGAATATCATGACGAAACATTACCTGCTGAAGGAGCTAAAACAGCACATTTTTGTTCAATGTGTGGTCCAAAATTCTGTAGTATGAGAATCTCACAAGATATTAGAGATTTAGTAAAACAAGAAGAACTTCAGAATGATTCAATCATTGAAGAAGGAATGAAAGAAAAAGCACTTGAATTTAGAAAACAAGGCGGAGAAATCTATCAATAAGGGTGTGGGCCTTATATGAATAGGGTAGAAGAAATCATAAAAGAAATAAAGAATTTGGAAAGAAATATGAGTCAGTTAAAAATCGAATTGATCACAATTCAAAAAAATTGTGTACACGATTTCCAGAAGAAAGATACGATTCAGGAATGCCTTAAATGCAGTTTAATTGAAAGCTTGTCTTGGTAAAACGTGAAACAATAAAAAACAAACCTCAAAACAAAGAGGTTTGTTTTTTTACTCGAAAATTAATGTTCTGACAAACTATTGATTGAAACTTCTTCCTCTCGATCTGGTTGACCAAGCGGATAGATTCTAGCAGTTTCATTTGTTTCATCAACATGTTGAATGTAAATTGGTACTCCATTATATGTAACATTAGCCATTTCAGGTGAAGAAGCAATTTCTTGAGCTCGTTGTTTATTCATAAGGAACCTCCTCTAATTAAAAATAGAAACCTAACATATTATTAACAGAGATATACTTGAGTATTCATAAACAAGTACAAGCTTTTTTATAAATAAAAAAAACTCCTGTTAAAATTTAACAGAAGTTTTATAGTTTTTAATGATTACCAGTGATGTCCATATCCATATCCGTCATGTCCAGACCAGCAAGCTGCTCCAACAATGATTAATAAGATAAATAGAACAACGATTAAAGCAAAACCGTTAAGATGGTGACCGTGATGTCCAGTACTCATACATGTGACCTCCTTCATACGATATTTAAGGGAAACTCCCTTAGGGTCATGTAACTAATTGAAAATTACAATTAGGAGAGGTGGATAATGTATCGTATGTTTTTTTGCCAACTATGAAACTAGTCTATAATGTAATTAGGCTTATACCTAGACGTAAGTTTTAATAAATGAATTATTTTTCCTTAGGAAGTGAAATTGCTGTTTCAACTACATAACCATTTTGAAACTTCACAGCAATTGTACCTAAATAAGTGTCAGTAGGCTGAAGTGTTTCAGTACAAGTAAAATAACGAATATGTACAACTTCTTTCGTATCTTTACTAATCTTTTGACAAGCAAGTAAATTACTTAGTCGTTTTAATGCGATCTCTCTTTTCACTCCAATAAGATCTTTTTTAATAAATGATTCATAATAATTTTTTAATGGGAACATTTTAACAGCTCCTGTTCATTCGAAAATAAAATTTCTTAAGTCGTATCATATCATAAAGTAAATCTGTTTTTGTAAAGTTTGTTGTTGTGGATATTTATAATTATTTTAGATTGTTGAAGAAAATATGTAACTAACAAAAAAATCCCACTATAGGTTAATATAATGGGATTTTTTTACGCTGTTGAAAAACAACCTTGTCAATTAATAACCAAATTTTCGTAAAAGGAG
>NZ_NUHI01000034.1:37484-60996 GCF_002575105.1 Bacillus sp. AFS053548
TATCCCATAGGAGTCGAGCATCCCTTTCGTTCCAATCAACTTATTCATCAAAAAACGTCTGCAATAAATCCTAATCAAATATCCTTTACTAAGAGTATCCTAACGATTGTTTATTAATCAGCTTGTAGGCCAATTAATATCGAACATTAATTAATAAACTAATCAATTGAATTTGTTTTTCTAAAAATTAGCTTATAATATTTTTAACTTTAAAAAAACCTCCTTACTAGTGTTATTGGAAACATAAAATTGTTAATAAATATAAAAAAATGAATTTTAAGCTAACTGTGAAAAATCTAGATAAAAGATTAGGACAAGATTCTAAGAACAAGACGCTAAAGAAAAAATCTCTCCTTTAAAGCTTACAATTTTATAAAAATCCCTCAAAAAATGAAGAAATAAAAAAACTGTCTCAAAATATCGTCATTCAACGACCTTTTGAGACAGCCTCTTTTCATTACTTATGCAGTTTGATTTGAATCCTTATCATACTTATTTTTACCGTTTAGTTTAGAATTTTTATATCCGTATGTTATATAAATTACTAAACCGATTACTAACCAAACTACGAAACCTTTCCAAGTAAATGATGAAAGTTGTAGCATTAAATATACACAGAATACAACAGCTAATACTGGTACTACTGGTACCCAAGGAGTTTTGAATCCACGCTTTAAGTCTGGGCGAGTTTTTCTTAATACTAGTACACCAAGAGAAACAGCAGAGAAAGCGAATAGAGTACCGATATTTGTTAATTCAGCTAATTTGTTTAATGGAATTAAGCCAGCGAATAAAGCAACTAGTCCGCCAGTTACCCAAGTACTTGTTACAGGTACTGCAGTTTTCTTGTTAACTTTTGATAATTTACCTGGTAATAAACCGTCTTTACTGATTGCATAGAATAGACGAGTTTGTCCAAACATCATTACGATTAATACAGTTGTAATACCGATGATTGCGCCAAGTGAAATGAAACCAGCAGCCCAATCTTGGTGAATAAATGCTAGTGCAAAAGCAACAGGGTCTTTAACACCTAATTGATCAAACGGAACGATCCCAGTAAGAATTAATGAAACGACAATATATAAGATTGTACAAATTGTTAAAGCTGTAATAATACCGATTGGTAAGTTACGTTGAGGATTTTTAACTTCCTCAGCTGCAGTTGATACTGCGTCAAATCCAAAGTATGCGAATACTACTACTGCAGCACCAGCTGTTACACCATGGAATCCCATTGGCATAAATGGAGTCCAGTTATGCGGTTGAACGTACCAAACACCAACTACGATGAAAAGTGCTACTACTGCTAATTTTACAATTACCATGATCGTGTTAAGTTTTGCTGATTCTTTAACACCTCTAGTAAGAATGAACGTAACAATTAAAACAATGATTACTGCCGGTAAATCAATAAAAGTATGTTTAGATGGATCAAATGCACTTGTTAAAGCTGTTGGAAGGTTTACTCCAAAACCATGTAATAAACTTTGGAAATATCCAGACCATCCACTTGCTACTGCTGAAGATGCAAGTCCATACTCTAGTACCATATCCCAACCTAATATCCAAGCAATGACTTCACCAAAAGCAACATAACTATAAGTGTAAGCACTACCAGCCTCTGGAATCATAGATGCAAATTCAGAGTAACAAAGTGCAGCGAATGTACAAGCTAAACCTGCGATAATAAATGAAAGAATAAGTGCTGGACCAGCGTAATCAGCAGCTGCTACACCAGTTAAAACGAATATACCTGTACCGATGATGGCACCGATACCTAACATTGTAAGATCAAACGCCCCTAGAACTTGTTTAAGTGAACTAGGCGAACTACTTGAAACGGATTTTTTTCGAAATAAATTCATATGAGCCTCCTCTAATCCTATTTTATTAGTTTTTTAATCTTCTATTTAGAAAGTTTAATATTTTCTAATTTTACCTTAAAAAATAGAAAATTCTGACAATTAGCTGCGAAGTAATTTAATATATTGTCGGTTTAAGTGATTTTTATGATAACACACTTATAAAAATATTCAAAGAATTTTTCGACTTTTTTTTCAATTTTTTAAAAAATATGTAGTAAATTCGACATATTACTGAGTACCTATTTGTTCAGTTAAAATGAACTAAATGGCGTTTGTATCATAAGTAACAACGAACCTCTAAAAACTTCATATTTCTTAAGGTTGCAATTGTAATCAAACTAAATAATTAAATTTTTGTGTTTTTTCATCAAAAATGAAATAAACCTCCTTAATAGAGGTTTATTTTTGGGTCTTTTTTATCATTTAATGTTCTTTTAAGTGACTTAATGATACTTCTTTATCATTTTGTGGTTGATCAAGAGGATAAATTCTTGCTGTACCCTCATTTTTATTAACATGCTGAATATAAACAGGTACTCCATCGCAAGTTACATTAATCATACCAGGTGCAGCTACGATTTCTAATGCTCTTTCAGTATCCATTATAATACCTCCTTTAATAACTAACCTATTTTATTATTTACATAGCAAAGTTAGAGTATTCATGGAAAATAGGAGCTTTTTTAAAGGATTATGTAAAATAAGACAGGGAGGTAAATTGTTGGAGCAATTGTTTTAAGTTTTGCCTGCATTACTTAACTCGTTTCTTTTCTTGTTGTATGATAGCAAAGAAAGCGAAAAATAAAATTGAACTACACATAAATAGTAAACAAAGTAAGCCAAAAAGTATTTGCATATTCGTACCTCCTTTTTATTATGAGAACAGCGTAAAGTATGGAACTAGTTTCAGAGCAAGAAAAAGTTTAGAAAAGGTGAGAAAATGTCTAATATTAAAGAAATTGCGAGGATTGCTGGCGTTTCGGTTACAACAGTCTCACGAGTTTTAAATGATGAACCATATGTTAGTCAGGAAAAAAGAAAAGCAGTCTTAAATGCAATTGAGCTAACTAATTATCAACGAAATCAAAATGCAGTCAATTTAAGTAAAGGAAAAACGAATCTAATTGGTGTAGTTATTCCGTTCTCGCATCATCCGTACTTTGGATTGCTAATTGATGGAATCGCAAATGAGGCGATAAAAAATAATTATAAGCTCGTACTATTTCAATCAAATTATGAAGAGAAGAGAGAAATAGAAGCATTAGAGATGCTACAGCACAAACAAATAGACTCACTCATTATTTGTTCTAGAATTTGTTCGATTGAAATGATTGAAGAGTATAAGCAATATGGACAGATCATATTATTTGAAGATACGAGAACTACAGAAGTTTCTTCAACCTTTATTGATCATTACAATAGCTTCATGATTGCATTAGAATATTTATATAAAAAAGGCCATCAAAAAATTGGTTATTGTATTGGTCGTAGAACAGGAATGAATAGTAAGCAAAGAGAGGCTGCCTATATTGATTTTCATAAGAAATATAATGAGCCAATAATTAGCAACTTCGTATTTGACAATTGTTATTATTTCGAAGATGGTGAAAAAGTTGTCCAATCTTTGTTAAATTTACAAGAGAGACCAACAGCTTTGTTAGTAACAAGTGATCAAGTAGCTGCGGGTGTACAAACATTCTGTAATGATCATGGGATAGCTATTCCTCAAGATTTAGCGATAATAGGGTTCGATAATCAACCTATTGCAAAAGTAATGAAGTTAACAACAGTCGAAATTCCATTAAGGGAAGTAGGTAGAAAACTTTTTATTCAAGCGATTAATTCTGAAATTACACAAGAAGAAATTTCGTTTAAATTAATCGAGCGGCAGACTGTATAATAAAAAAGCTAGTTGGGAACTAGCTTTTTTTCATGTCGTTGAATGGTGAAGTGCAAATAAAAAAGCTGAAACTACAATTAAATCAGGTGAAGTGCAAATAAAAAAGCACAATCTGCAAATAAATTTGCCAAATCTACAAATAAAAAAGTCATATCTGCAATAAAAATCAGCATAACTGCAAATAAAGTCTCGAAATATGATGGTATAGAGTAAATGCATCAAAAAAATAGAAGAAATAACAATAAAATGGACTGAGAAACAACTAAAACTAAACAAAATCCACTGGAAACCATATAAATACACAAAAAATTTTCAAGGATTAGTTTGAATATTTTTCAAAAAAATTTAATCAATAAAGTTAAATTATGTGTCCGGACTTTTCCCTAAGCTTATAACTTCAAAGTAAAAACTAATTAGAATCTAGATTTAAATAGACTGATTCCATAAAGGTGACTGTTCCCTAACAACTTCCATAAATTTTCTAGCAGCACGGGATTGCCATCTGTTTTTATGCCAAGACATGATCGTAGATACACTTCCTAAATTTGTATCCCAATTTATGACTTTTAGTTTTTGTTGCTGCATTTCATTTTGAACTGCTACGAGTGGGAGTATGGATATACCAAGTCCACACATAACACATTGTTTAATTGCCTCAACACTCCAAAATTCCATTCCAGTCTCAGTTGCGATTCCTTTACTTCTTAAAAATGCTTCAAAATAATCACGATAACTACCTTGTTCTGTGAGAATTATATTTTCATTCGCATTTAGTGTAAACGATGAAAGTGTTCTAGTATCAGAAGATGGAGGTAGCAAAATGACAAGTGGTTCTTCAATTAATGTTTCCGTATACAAATCAGAATCCGTTAATGGAGCCTGTAGGAAGAAGCCAATATCCAGATCACCTCGACGCAATTCATCTTGTAATTCCCAACAAGAACCAGATTTCATCATAATATTTACTTTCGGGTTTTGTGATCGAAATGCTTGGATAATTTGTGGAAGACGATAGATCGTTAAAGATTCTGGAGCGCCAATTTTTAACGTAGATACCTCTTCATTTTCCATTTGGAATACATCTTTTGCTTTTGTATAGAGCTGAATCATTTCGATTGCGTGAACTAAAAAGTTCTCACCGACCTCGGTCAGATGAACCTTTTTACCTAAGCGGTCAAATAAAGGTACTCCTAGCTCTTGCTCAAGTGCTTGTATATGTGCAGTAACTGTAGATTGTGCATATCCGAGATGGACAGCAGCTCTAGAGAACCCGCCCATATCCACAATTGACTTAAACGTAATTAAATGTCGGATTTCCATAATTGCCTCCTAACTATCGGATTTTCCGATAGTTTATATCGTAACTATTCATTTTACCGATGTTAGATTGGTTCATATAATTAAATTATACGAGATTACAATTTGTTTCAATAACTATTGGAGGGATATGAATGAGGAATCGAAAAATTGGTTTTCTTTTGCTCAGCGGGTTAATGATTGGACCTATTTTAGGTTCGGGAATTATCATTTTACCACCTGCAGTGTATGAAACTGCTGGAAATTATGCTATTTTTGCTTGGGTTCTTATGCTTGGTTTAAGTTTAATATTTGCACTAATGTTCGGTAAGCTAAGTTTGTTGATTCCAGGAGATTCTGGAGTACCATTGGCAGTTGAACGTGCATTTGGTACACAAATAAAAAACCTTTCAGCTATTTTCTTTTTACTTGCAGTTTGTTTTGGACCAATTGCAGTTACAGGTACGGCAGGGCATTACTTACAACTACTGACGAATCAAAGCTTCTTCAATGAAAAGTGGCTAGCTTTAGGAATACTATGTTTTGTTTATATCATTTTAACTAGAAACATTGCCGATGTTGGAAAATTTGCCTTTTTTATGTCTAGTTTCATTGTAGTGACACTTATAGTTGGCAGTATTCATACATTATTTACAGTTGATGGGAGCTTTACTTTATCGAGTCCAATAACTGTTTCTGATTTTGGAGAAAGTTTACTTTTATTATTTTGGGCATTAATCGGGTGGGAGGTCATCGGTAGCTATTCTTTAGAAGTAAAAACTCCAGAACGAACAATTCCTAGAGCAGTCGTCTTAAGTTTCTCGATTATAGCAATAGTAAGTCTAACAGTTGCATTTGCTTTCCAGTGGATTCATTCTAAAAATGGAAATATGATGGATCAATCATTAGCACCGTTACTTCAGAGTTTATTTGGAAGTTGGTCAACGCCTATTATTTCATCAATTACAATTGCTCTTTGTATTAGTACAGTTCTCCTAGTAATAGGAGCAGTATCAAGGCTAATCGCCGATCAAGCCAAAAACGGTTTATTACCTTCATGGCTTTCTTTTAAAAATAAAAATAATGTGGCAACTCGATCATTATTTAGTTTGTTTGGCATTCACATAATTGTATTTATACTTTATTTTAATGACTTCCTAAGCATTCAAACACTTGTAGCAATTGCAAATGCATTTTTCCTATGCAACGCTTTACTAGGAGTATTGGCATGTTTGCGATTATTTGATTCCATATTTTTTAAAATTGGTTCATGTATTCTAGCAATTTGCTTTTTAGGAATACTCTTATTTTCTTCACCGGTCATTTTAATATTGATCATATTAGTTTCAGTGTACTTTATTTGGCTACAAAAAAGAGATTCAAAACACCATGAAAAAATTCTACAAGTTGGAAATGAATAATGGATCAGAAAGGAAACTTCTATTAAAAGAAGTTTCTTTTTTTGAAACTAATTTTTTTATAATAATTACCCATACTGTATAATTACTATTATTTTTCCTAAAAGAATATTTATTAAAATTTCGCACCTTTTTATCAGTTTGGTATAAGATGAAGCTGTTTATTTCGATTTTATTATTGGCTTTTTTAGTGCGAATGAAGGGTCTTTTATTATTTTAGAATTATATATTATTTTGTAGTTAATAGGCTTATTTATTTATTTTTCTGATATAAAGGAAAGCGCCTTTATAATTAAATTTTTAAGTATTCTAGGAGCTTTGTTAAGAAGAGTACATTACCCTTTGGTTTAAATAAACAATATGATGATAAAATGAAAAAATCTTATTTTATACAAATGAAATAAAGAATTCAAATGTGTTATTAATTTAGCTAAATTAATATAATTTCGGAATCCATAAGTTGACTTTCTATATTAATTATAGAACTCAATATTTTCTAAAATTACTTTAATATTAATATTTATACATTTTTGTATTGGTTGCAAAAAAAATACATATTGCAAGATGATTAAACTTATTAAAATAAAAATAAAATTTTCCAACTAAATAGAGTGTGAAATTTTCCATATTTTATAAGGTTTTTTTACTTTAATTTTCTTTTCTATTAGATCATTTTAAAAGAAATAGAATCTTAAAATCTTTACATTCAAATAATTGCTAGTTATAATGAAACCAAATTTGATAATTAGTGTCCTTCGGGGTCGGGTGAAATTCCCAACCGGCGGTGTTGTATATTTTTATACTAAGCCCGTGAGCTTCATATAGATATTTTATATGTTGCTGATCTAGTTAGAATCTAGAGCCGACAGTATAGTCTGGATGGGAGAAGGATGGAGTGCATATATGGTATGGTTATTTGTTTTTTCAAAAATACTATCCGTATAGGCTTAGTTCGTTGTGTATATTTTGTTTGCACAACAATAGACGCGTTATAGTACTGTCTTTAAATAGGCTCATTTTGTACTAGCGTTTATTTAAGTATGCTTCCTTTTTTAAACATCTATTGCCCCTTAGGAGTTTTCTAAGGGGCTTTTCACTTTTTCAAATTAATTTGAATTAGAAGGTGTGATAAGGTGGACCAACTATTTATGAAATTACAGATGGATCTTACAAAGTCATTTAATATGCTTTTTCGAAATGAGGTGAAAAAACTTGTTTACTGGAATCGTTGAGGAAATAGGAACAGTAAAAAATATTGTAAAAAAAGGTAATACTTTATTGCTAACAATTGGCGCATCAATCATTTTAGAGGATGTTCATTTAGGAGATAGTATCTCTGTAAATGGAGTGTGTTTAACCGTTACGGATTTTACTAAAAATGAATTTTCTGTTGATGTCATGCCTGAAACATTTCAAGCATCCAATCTAAGTACTTTAGTTTCTAGCCAGAAAGTAAATTTAGAGCGGGCAATGGCTGCAAAGGGACGGTTTGGTGGTCATATTGTATCGGGCCATATTGATGGTACAGGTAAAATTGTATCTGTAAAAGCAATGGAAAACGCAGTAATGTATAAAATTAATATTCCAAGTCAGTTTGCTAAGTATTGCCTACAAAAAGGCAGTATAACGATTGATGGTACAAGTTTAACAATATTTGAAGTTGAAACTGATATTGTAATAATCTCTTTAATTCCTCATACCCGCTCACATACGATCTTAGGCAGTAAAAAAACGGGAGACGTTGTTAATATTGAGTTTGATTTATTAGGTAAGTATGTTGAAAAAATGCTTGGTATGAATGAGACGAAAAAAAGTTCTGCAATAACAACTTCATTTTTATCTCAAAATGGCTATATATAAAGGAGTAAGATCATGTTCTCTAAAATAGAAGAAGCAATTGAAGACTTGAAAAATGGAAAAATTATTATTGTTTGTGATGATGAAGATCGAGAGAATGAAGGAGATTTTGTTGTTATCGGAGAATTTGCGACTCCTGAAAATATAAATTTTATGGCAACTCATGGTCGCGGATTAATTTGTGCGCCTGTTTCTGAAGAAATAGCCAAAAAATTAGATTTATATGAAATGGTAGCAAAAAATACAGATTCTCATGGAACGGCCTTTACGGTAAGTATCGATCATATCGATTCTACTACTGGTATATCGGCATTTGAGCGTTCACATACTGTTTTACAAATGTTAAATGATGAATCAACTGGAGCAGATTTTAGAAGACCTGGGCATATGTTTCCTTTAGTCGCTAAAAACGGAGGAGTTATTGAGAGACCGGGGCATACTGAAGCGGCAGTAGATTTAGCTCGAATGGCTGGATCGAAAGAAGTTGGTGTCATTTGTGAGATTATGAATGACGATGGAACGATGGCAAGAGTACCAAATCTAATTCAAATCGCAAATAAATTTAATTTAAAAATGATTACAATTAAAGATTTAATTCATTATAGACAAGAAACTGAACAACTTGTAAAAAGAGAAGTTGAAATTAAATTACCAACAGATTTTGGTGATTTTAAAATGATTGGTTATACAAATCAGATTGATGGTAAAGAACATATTGCGATTGTAAAAGGTAAAGTTGACGATGGTGAACCAGTACTTGTACGTATTCATTCGGAATGTTTAACAGGTGATGTATTTGGCTCATGTCGTTGTGATTGTGGACCTCAGTTGCAATCAACATTATCGATGATTGAAAAAGCAGGCAAAGGCGTAATTGTTTATATGCGACAAGAAGGTAGAGGGATTGGCTTACTTAATAAGTTAAGAGCATATAAGTTACAGGAAGAAGGCTTTGATACTGTTGAAGCAAATCTAAACTTAGGATTTGATTCAGATTTAAGAGATTATGCAATAAGTGCTCAAATTATTAAAGATTTAGGTATTGTGAGTATAGATTTAGTAACTAATAATCCAGTTAAAATAGATGCGCTAAAATCTCACGGAATACAGATAAATAATCGAGTGCCAATTCAAACTGAAATGAAAATAGAAAACGAAAAATATTTAAATACTAAAATTGAAAAAATGGGACATTTATTACACTATTAAAAAATGGGAGAGATTAAGATGAAATTTGAAGGAAATTTAGTAGGATCTGGACTTAAAGTTGCAGTAATCGTAGGACGTTTTAATGAATTTATTACATCAAAACTACTTGGTGGTGCAGAAGATGCTCTATATCGTCATGGTGTAGAAGAATCAAACGTTGATGTTATTTGGGTACCTGGAGCATTTGAAATTCCATTAGTTGCAAAAAAACTAGCAGATTCAAAAAAATACGATGCAATCATTACGTTAGGAACAGTTATTCGTGGGGCAACTACTCATTACGATTACGTATGTAACGAAGTAGCAAAAGGTGTTGCTGCAATTACTCTACAAACTGGTATTCCTGTTATTTTTGGTGTATTAACGACAGAAAATATTGAACAAGCGATTGAAAGAGCGGGCACAAAAGCTGGTAATAAAGGCTGGGATGCTGGTATTTCGGCAATTGAAATGGCTAATTTATTAAGAACTTTAAACTAAGTATATATATAATAGAAGAAACTGATTTAGGAGAGGTGAATTTTACCTCTCTTTTTTTATTAAATAACCAATAATCCCTTATAAATTACATGTTAAAATAAGATTAATAATTTGATAATTCGAAAAGAAGGGATGATTCACTCAAGTGGCTATTTTTCAATTAAAATCAAATAACCCTGATTTTTCCTATATAATTGCAAAAAATCCAAGCTCTGGGATGAGTATTAAGACAATTAGGAAGGGAAACGCGTTTGCGTGGTATTCTACAGAAGATACATATAATGTTTATTTTAAAGATGCTGATAATGAAAAATCGTATAAAGAACAAGCAGAGGAAATGTTTGAATACTTAAATACGACAAGATATTGTTCAACGTTATTCCCTTTAAATGCAATCAACACATTCTTTTCTTCGGCATTCAAAAAGTTACATGAAAAAGATCAGAATGAATATGAAAATAGCGTATTGATTAATGCTATTCATGTGAAAAACGCTAGTTACTTAAACTTCTTTCAGAGGCATTTAAATGAATTTGATCTAAATTTTGAAGAGTTAGCTAGTAAAACTTATCAGTTACGTATTCATACAACAAAAACAATCCATGAGCTAATTCACTATACGACAGTGCTATGCGTATTCTTGAGCATCGTTTCAGATGAGTATATCGATTTTACAGACGATGTCATACGAAAATATATAACTAGTATGCAAGTCATTGATGCACCTTACTATATACGTTATTTATTTAATAGAAATGTGTTAAATAGTCGTAAAAAATTTCTTGCATTTAAAAATGAACTTGAAAAAACAAATCATTATGAAATTGATTTTAAATTTGGAAATACTGCAAGACAGCGCCAAGAGTGGATCTCAGAACAATTAAAATTCGAGCGTTCTATTCTTGATATCGGTTGTGGTGAAGGAGCGTATGCAATTCCTTATAGTCAAAAAATCAGTAAGTATGATTATTTCGCAATTGATATTGATGCCGAAATAAGAGAGAGACTGAAATATAAAATAAATAACAAAGTGATTGAAAATATTGCAATCTATGAGTCTTTATCTCACTTTCTAGAGTTTTACGATAACGATTTGAATGTTGATGTATTGCTAACTGAAGTTGTTGAACATATGAGTGTTAAGGATGCTACAAAATTAGTAAAGAGCGTACTATCCTATGTTAATTTTGAGAATTTCATCATAACGACTCCAAATGCAGAGTTTAATAATCTATACCAATTAGATGGATTTAGACATGATGATCATAAATGGGAAATGACAAAAGAAGAGTTCGTTAAATGGATTGATTCAATCTTAAGTAATATGTCATATACGTACACATTCTCGGATGTAGGAGATCGTGTAGACGGGATATCACTTTCTCAGGCAGTTGTTATAACGAAGCGAAAAGTAAAGGAGCATCAGGAATGAAAATCTCAACAAATGTTCATACGATTTTTCTTTTAGTAGGCTCTAGTGAATGTGGAAAATCGACTTTTGCAAAAAATATTTTAATTCCATCTCTATCTTATAGAGACGAGTCGAGAAGTTATAAAACGAATATACAGTATTTATCATCTGATGATATTAGACGAGAAATATTAGGGGAAGATTTTGATAAACATAGTACGATTATGCTCGAGGCGAGTGAACAAGCATTTGAATTACTATTTACTAAATTAAAGATGGTTACAACGTTCCCAATTAATGCAGAATTTGTAATTGTCGATACAACTGGACTATCAGAATCATTCCGTGATCAAGTTGTAGAAATCGCAAATGAAAATTCATATAATGTTGATTTAGTATTATTTGACTATAAAAATATTCGTGAGTACTATTCTTCAGACCGATCAAAGAAATTAATAGATAATCATGTAAGACGTCTTCGAACTGAAGTAATTCCAAATATAAAAAGAAGTAATTATCGAAATATACATCGTATTCGTGAGAAGAATTTTCTTAATCCGACTGAATTTGAGATTAAAGTGGATAATATGGAAGAGTATATCTCTCGTAAGTTACCTACAAAATACAAATATACAATAGTAGGGGATATTCATGAACAGGTTCTCACATTTCAGAAGCTATTATCAAAAGCTGGTTTCACGGTTCAAAATAATCAAATAATAGAATCAGAGAAATGTAGTAATCACCGCATACTCTTGGTAGGAGATTGGATTGATAAAGGTAACAAAGTTAAAGAAATAATTGATTTCATTTATTCAAACCGTAAATGGTTTTATTTTATAAAAGGTAATCATGAAAATTTTGTTAGTAAGTATTTATTAGGTCAACTAAAAGATTCTTCAATTGATCAAAGTTTAGTAGAAACATACTTTACTTCTATTAAAGCTTTGGAAAAAGATGAAGAGCTTCAAGGTAAGTTTTTAGAGCTTGTAAATGAAAGTAAGGAGTTTTATCACTATATTGGTGAAGACTTTCCTTCATATTATATTACACATGCTCCATGTAAAAAGAAATATATTGGAAAAATGGATAATAATTCATCACGCCATCAACGCTCATTCCGAATTGATCGTAATAAACCGATTCAGGAGCAATTACAATTTTTAACTGAGGAAGCTGTTTCAAATCATCCTTATCATGTATTTGGCCATGTTGCGAGTAAGAAATTAATTCGTATTAAGAATAAATTTGGAATTGATACTGGTGCTGCTAGTGGGAATCAACTGACTAGTATTAGAATTTATTCAAATAACCCATATTTATATAGTGTTCCTTCAGTTAATGATGATGTCGTGAATAAAGAAGAATTACCTGAATTATTCAAAGGAAGAGATAAAAATATCAACTTAAATGAATTGGATCAAAAAGATAAACGACGTCTCAATTACGTATTAAAAAATTCAATTAATTATATTTCTGGTACGATGAGTCCAGCTGATAAGGATACAAATGCGAATGATTTAGAGTCTTTACAGCAAGGACTACAATACTTTAAAGATAAAAAGGTTCAAGAAGTTGTGCTCCAACCGAAGTATATGGGTTCAAGATGTAATATCTATTTATCTAAAACAATTGAAGATTGTCACGCAGTCAGTAGGAATGGGTACCGTGTAAAAAATGTGGATCTTTCGGGAGTTTATTCAAAGCTATTAGAGCGATTTAGTCGTTTTATGGAAAAAGAGAATATTAAGACTTTAATTCTAGATGGAGAGTTACTACCATGGAGCGTATTAGGTACGGGATTAATACAGGGGAAATTTAATGTCTTATCAAAATCTTTGAGATCTGAATTAAACATATTAAAAGAGACTGGATTTAATGAGCATTTTAACAAACTGATCTCACGATATGAGCAAACGGACTTTCATGATGAAGTAAATCATACTACGAAACAAGTATTAACGAATAAATATGGTCATAATGATTATTCAACATTTAGTGCAGTAAAAGAAACGATAAAGTCGTACGTACCGATTAAAAAACATGAAGAGCTATTAGATATTTATGATGAGCAACTAACAATATATGGGGCGGAATCAGAAATAGAGTATAAGCCATTTAATCTCTTAAAATTGGTATATAAAAATGGTGAGGAAAAATTACCTTCATTAAGTACTGCTGAAATTTTCTCACTCATATCAGATGACGATTATTTAGTTCTTTCATTAGATGATGAACATTACTTTGAAAAAGCTAATCGTTATTATGAGACGCTAACGACAACTAGAAAAATGGAAGGGGTAGTTATAAAACCAAACCATAAATCTTACAATAGTGCTCCATTCTTGAAGGTTAGAAACGCTGATTATTTAACGCTTGTTTATGGGTATGATTACAAATTAGAACATAAATATCAGAAGTTAATTAAACAAAAACGGATAAATAAGAAGATAAATGCATCAATTAAGGATTATGTTTTAGGGCAAAAGATGTTAGAATATCCACTATCTTCAATCTCAAATGATAATGAACAGTATAAACAATTAATTGCAAATAAATTATTCGAAGAACAGCAGGCAAAAGAAATCGATCCTAGATTGTAAAATGAAACACCTTTTATGAATAGAACATAAAAGGTGTTTTTTTATTTTAAAAAGCAGTCTGAATATTTGTTTAATCTTCTAAATTTATGGTAGTGTAAAGTTTAGTAAAAGTTAATTTGGAGGTAGAAATTAGATGATATTTTTACTAATTTTAGTATTGCTAATTATCATAATAGCAATGTTTTTAAATACATATCCTCATTTTGGAAAGAAATATTCAAAGGATAAAATGGAATCATTTTATGCATTGGATCATTATAAAAATGGTAAATTTATAAACCAAGTCCCTACGAGTATGACTATGGATTTAAAAACTAACATTTCTATGATTAGAGACTTTGTTAAGAAAAATCCGAATCGTACCCCTAAAGATGGGATCCCAATGGAGAAAATCGATGTTTCATTATTGCATTCGAAAAATAAAGACTCGAAAATTACTTGGTTTGGACATTCAGCTTTATTGATTCAAATCGATGGGAAAAATATTTTAATTGATCCAATGTTTGGAAACGCACCAACCCCGTTTCCGCAATTTGGTGGTAACAGATATAGTGGAGGTTTGCCAATCGAGATCAATGAATTACCAAAAATAGATGCTGTCATTTTATCGCATGATCATTATGACCATTTAGATTACGGTACAATAAAAAAAATCAAACAAAAAGTTGATCGATTTATTGTTCCTCTTGGTGTAGGGAGTCACTTGGTGAGCTGGGGAGTACCGAAAGAGAGTATTTCTGAACATAACTGGTGGGATGAATTTAAATTTGATCAATTAACATTAGCTTGTACTCCAGCAAGACATTTTTCAGGGAGAAACTTAACTGATCGCAACAGTACATTATGGTGTTCGTGGGTCATAATTGGTGAGAAAACGAAAATTTACTTTAGTGGAGATAGCGGTTATGCACCCCATTTTAAGGAAATAGGAGAAAAATATGGACCGTTTGATCTAGCGTTAATGGAATGTGGTCAATATGATAAACGATGGTCTGCAATCCATATGCTACCAGAAGAAACAGTTCAGGCTTTTATTGATGTAAAAGGTGAAGTTCTTGTTCCAATTCATTTTGGCGCTTTTACATTAGCATTTCATGACTGGAATGACCCAATTGAACGTGTTGTGAAGGCTGCTATAGAAAATGGGGTAAAGTATTCAACACCTAAAATTGGTGAATTAATTAATATAAGTACAGGTGAATATCCTAATTCAATGTGGTGGAAATAGTTTATTTATTTTAAAAACAGCAGGATTGTACCTTTTATTATTGAATAAATAAAAAACCAATTTTTTAGGGAAGTGATATTAGTGGAAGCATTAAAAGAAAGTGCACAAAACGTACAAGATTTAATTTTTGAGTTAGGTTATTCAAATAAAGTGATTGAATTACCAAATAGCGCAAGAACTGCTAAGGAAGCAGCGGATGCATTAAATTGTGAAGTGGCTCAAATAGCAAAGTCTATTATTTTTAAAATTGAAAGCTCAAATAGCGCTGTACTAGTAGTAGCAAGTGGAATAAACCGTGTAAATGAGAAGCAAATCGAGAAAATACTAAATGATAAACTAGGTAAAGCAGATGCTGATTTCGTACGTGAACAAACAGGATTCGTAATTGGGGGAGTATCACCAATCGGTCATAAAAACCAAGTAATGACATTTATTGATGAGGATCTATTACAGTATAAAGAAGTTTGGGCTGCTGCGGGTCATCCAAAAGCAATTTTTCAGTTAACACCAAATGAATTGATTGAAATGACGAAAGGTAAAGTAGTAAAAATTAAATAATAGAACATAAATTATTTCGGCACATTCAAGTGTAATAAATCAGTTGTTGATTTACTATACTTAAATGTGTCTATTTGTATTGGAAATTTTTACCTTGAAATCTATATGAAATACGTCAGATTAAATTAGAGGGAAAGTGAGATGAATAAGTAAATGTTCAAATTTATTTGTACGACTTGTGGCGTTCAGTATAACAAGTCTATTGATCCTCCTGAGTACTGCATAATTTGTTCTGAAGAAAGACAATACATCAATCCAAGTGGTCAAAGTTGGACAACATTACAATCAATGAAAGAACAGAACTATCAAAATATGATTCGCTTTGAAGAAGAAAACTTATATAGTATTGTAACGAGGCCTAAGTTTGGGATTGGTCAAACTGCATATCTCATTAAGAATGAAGGGTTTAATGTTTTATGGGATTGTGTCACTTATCTAGATGGGAAGACGATTGAAGAAATAATGAGGTTAGGAGGAATCAATGCGATTGCTCTATCACATCCACACTATTACTCTAGTCAAATTGAATGGGCTGAAAGATTTGATGTACCTTTATACATACATAAAGATGATCAAGAGTGGGTTACGAGAAAAAGTGATAAAATTAAATTTTGGTCTGGCGAATCGTTAGAGCTTAACAAAGGAATTCAAATTCATCGATTGGGCGGGCACTTTAAAGGTGGGGCAGTATTAGAATGGAAAGCTGGAAATGAGCAAAAAGGAATACTGTTAACAGGAGATATTATTCAAGTAGTTGCAGATCAAAATTGGGTAAGTTTTATGTATAGTTATCCTAATTTAATTCCATTACCAGCAAAAAAAGTAAAAGAGATATCATTAGCCGTAGAGAAGTTAACATTTGATAGAATTTATAATGCATTTCATGGAATTGTAAAAGAAAATGCAAAGCTCGTTGTCTATAATTCTGCTAAAAGATATATCGAAGCATTGGATGGTATATTATTTGATACTTAAAAGATAGTTAATCTACTAAAAAGGACCAACTTTGCTTGGTTCTTTTTTTATTTTAGAAACTTTTTTGGGGACATTCCATCGTTTAATTTAGCTTGTAAATAACACATATAGAAATATAAAGAACCTTATTATTTATATTTTAATTAAAAATTCTTAATTAGTTAATTGAATTATAAAACGAATCCCTAAAATAGTTAAAAATCACGTTAATTTTATTAAAAAAAATGTAGAGTTTTGTCGTATTTTTTTATAAGTGGATAAGATGCTGATAAATCAAGGACTGTAATAACCCATTTGATTAAAAACAGAATATTCACGATAATTTAAGTAAGATAAATGAACGAAAATTGATCATTTTAAATGATTAATTACAGTGAATTTTTTCATTATAAGATAATTTTTGTAATTAATTGTATTAGCTATTTTGTTGAAAACGAACTGGAGGAAGAAAGATGGGGGAAAATAGAGAGAAGGGTAAAGTTCTTAAAGGTTTTACAGTATTAGCTTTAACATCTAGTTTTATTTTAGGTTCTCTTGGACAAGTATCAAATGTATCAAGTGCAGCAGCTCCAAGTAAAGCAGAAGAAATTCTTGCTAACCTAACTGCACAGCAAAGAGCGGCTCTTAAAGAGCTTTCAACGAATGAAGAATCAGGAATTCAAATCTCTTCTGAAATTAATTTGGACTCTACAGAGCAAGCAAGTGTCATTGTTGAATTTGTAAATCAACCTGTTAAAGTAGCACAAATTGAAGCGAGTGTAGAAGGTAAAACTTTAACAAAATTAGATGCTGAAGCTCTAATTGATCAAGACCATGATACTTTTACAAAAGATGTTGCTCAAGTATTGAAAAATGAAAAAAGTAAAAAAGTAGATTATAAAATTAATCGTTCTTATAAACATGCATTTAATGGTGTTTCTATGACCTTACCAGCAAATCAAATTAAGAATCTACTAACTTCTAAAGCTGTTAAAAAAGTTTGGAGTAACCAAACATTTTCAATTGATCCACCAAAAGAAAATGATCAACTAAAAGCAGATGAAGCCAATGTTGGAAACTATACGCCATATGATGCTTTAGATCGTTTACATAAAGAAGGTTTTACCGGTAAAGGGATTAAAGTTGGAATATTAGATACGGGTATGGATTATAACCATCCAGACTTGAAAGATGCTTATAAAGGTGGATATGATTTCGTAGACAATGATAATGATCCAATGGAAACTACTTACTCTGATTGGAAAAAATCTGGTAAACCTGAAGTTAGTAATTCAGAAGCATATTACACTGAGCATGGTACGCATGTCGCAGGTATTATTGGTGGTCGTGGCAAAGCAAATAGTGAGTATAAAACGTTAGGAGCAGCACCGGAGTCAGATTTATATGCTTACCGTGTACTTGGACCATATGGAAGTGGAACAACTGAGGCCATTCTTGCAGGAATCGATCGTGCAGTTCAAGACGGTCTGGACGTCATTAATATGTCACTGGGAGCAACAATAAATGATCCAATGTATGCTACTTCAATTGCAGTTAACAATGCAGTTTTAAGTGGTGTGACAACAGTAGTTGCAGCAGGGAATACTGGTAATCAAATGTATACGCTTGGTTCACCTGGAGCTGCGGCATTAGCATTAACAGTAGGTGCGTCATCTATAGCTTTAGCTGTTTACCAATACGCAGGGGTAAATAATGGCAAGAACTATTCAGTAAGACAATTAGCACAAAATTATACGGATAATATGACATCTTTAAAAGGCAAAACATATCAGTTAGTTGATGTTGGTTTAGGAAATACTGCTGATTTTACTGGTAAAGATGTAAATGGAAAAATTGCATTTATTAAACGTGGAACGATTGGGTTAAATGATAAAATTAAAAATGCAAAAGCAAAAGGTGCAGTTGGTGTATTAATGTACAACGATGAAGCAAATAAAGCTGAAGGTGCAATCCAATCATTTCTTGGTGAATCAATGGATGCAGTTCCGGCATTCTCTGTTTCAAATGAAGATGGTTTAACTATTTTAGCGGCAATCAAAGCTGGTGCATCAGAATTCACATTTGGAGACTTTAGTAAAGTACAAACTGCATCAGATGAATTAGCAACATTTAGTTCAAGAGGTCCATCTCGGAGGAACTATGATATTAAACCAGAAGTAACTGCTCCAGGTGTAGCCATTCTTTCAACTGTACCTTTTTACAAAAATAATAAAACAGTTGATGGATCAAAACCTGAAGATTATCAATATGCTTATGCTCGCTTATCTGGAACTTCAATGGCAACACCTTATGTAGCGGGTGTTTCAGCATTATTACTTCAATCAAATAAAGATTTACAACCAGAGGATATAAAAGCAATTTTAATGAATACGGCTGATAAATTGTCAAAAGCTTATAGCGTTTTTGAAGTAGGTAGTGGACGAGTAGATGCATATGAAGCAATTCATTCGAATGTAGAGTTAGAAGTGGTGGATCAAACATCTGCAATTATTGATGGACAAGAAAAATCAATAAAAGAATTAACTGGTGGTATTAGTTTCGGGTCTTATGGATTCGATGATCAAGATGTTACTGATTCTCGTAAGATTACATTAAAAAATCGTAGTAAAAAAGTGAAAACATTTAATGTAGATGTAAATTTCCAAACTGAATTAAGAGGATCTAAAGATGCAGCTAAAAATAATGTAACATTAACTGGTCCTACTTCTGTAAAGTTAGATGGTATTAGCCAAGAAAATATTAAGTTTAACTTAAACATCCCAAAAACTACAGAAAAGGGAACATACGAAGGTTATATTACATTTACAAATTCACAAGATCCAACGGAAACGTATCAAATTCCATTTGGTGGACGTTTTGTTGATGAAGGAATTGATACTTTTAAGATCAACAATCCAATGTTTGGTAACAATATAGACTGGCCTGAAAATGCGTATCCTTTTATAAGTATTAGTTACTCATTAAAATCATATATGAAAACATTAGATGTAGTGTTACAAGATGCAGAAACTGGTGAGGATTTAGGTTTAGTAGGATCATTTGTACCAATCACATTGAACGAAAATCAAATTTATACGAATTCAAGAGCATTTAATTCGATCTACTATCCATTTACTGGGGATGACAAAAATCCGATAAGTAGCGAACCGATTAATGCAACACCAGGTAAATATCGATTAAAAATGATAGGTTCAAATGAAATTGGTAAGGTATTTACGAAAACAGCTGATTTCTTTTTTGATGCTGGCACACCAACTATGACAACTAGCTTTGACAATTTAGATCAAAAAGTTATTGAATATAAAGATAGTCAATTTAATTCGAATGGCCAATTTTTATATGACTTTAACATTAATTTAAACGATCCTGAAACGGATGAAGCAAATCGCTTAGGTATTCCTGTTGATCAATCAAGCAATGCGGTTGTATCGTTTTACGATAGTCCATTCCCAGCAAAGCCAAAGTTTACAGATAAAGATGGAAACTATGCGGATCAGATTAAAGTTAAAAAGCGTTCTACACCATTGCAAGTTTCATTTTATGGATTTGATGCAGCACGAAACTTTACTGGAAATGCATCAAATGATTTAAGAATCATATTTGTGGATGAAAATTTTCCATACTATTACTTAAAATCAAGTAAACAAACTGTTACAACAGGTGATACTGTCAATTACAGTGTTCGTTCAAATAACGTGAAAAACTTAAAAACAACAAAAATCAATTTAAAAGTTGATCCAAATCTTGCAACAATTCAAAATGTCGTTGTAAGTGATGAAGTAAAACAGTATGGGGATGCGCAAGTTTCTGTGTCATCAGTACCTACTGCAGCGGGTACACTTCTTTATACATTTACATTTACTTATAATGGAACGAAAGCTTTACCAGAAGATTTACAACTATTCAATTTCGATCTAAAAACAGCAGAAAAGTGGCTTAAGGGTATGCCATTTGATTGGTATACAATGACAGCATCAACAATTGACCAAGCAAATGTAGAGACAAATAATGTCTACGCTTATATGGAAACTTATAAGGTTAAGCAGGCCTATTCGAGAGTAGATGGAGGCTTATTATCTGAAGGAATATTAGATCCGACTACAGGTCAAACGAATTATGCAATTGATCAAAATACACTCGGTGCAAAAGTAACAGTTACTTCTTATGATGGAAATACGACTGTAGAAGCACCAATTTCTAACAAAAATGGTCAATACATTGCTGAAGGCATAAAAGCCGATAATAAACCTTATACTGTGAAAGTCGATATACCTGGTCATTTTACAATGTATCGAAAAATGAATTTAGCAGATAACGTACGTGGTGAATTAATAGGGAAGAGAATGAATTGGAATTTAACAAGGGCAGCAGCTGGTGATGTGAATAAAGATAACGTTATCGACATTTTAGATGCAATAGCTGTCCAAACATATTGGGGTACAAATAAAAATACTACCGACTTTAACTTTGATAAAGTAGTAGATGCTAAGGATATGGCTTATATTGTGAAAAACTTTGGATTACAAAATTCTACAGTTGATAATGCGCCAAAACCAAAAACTACTTATAAAGGAAAGACTTTAGAAAGTATTTTAAAGGATTTAGGATTAGAACAATAATAAGAAAAGGGAAACCAATTAAACGGGTTTCCCTTTTTTGTTCATGTAGTTTTATTTATTTCATAGCCACTGTATTAGTTTGATTTAGCTCTTCTTTTTTTGACTTAAACGCAGATAATGATAAAAGAACAACGGAGATTACACCAATCCAAATAATAATACTCAATGGATGACTCATCGAAAATCCTTTATCAAAATAGAAAATTTCTCTTAATCCATCTGCACCAAATCGCATTGGAACCCAAGAGTAAATCCAGTCCTTAGAAAAAGTCGGTAAAAGCTCTTTTGGCATTCCGATTAAAGAACCTGAGAAGAAAAAGATTAGGGCAAAGATCCCTACTCCACCAAAACCAACCCATGACATAACAGCAGAAATTAGGATATGGAAACAGAAATAAGTAATCGTTAAATATAGCGCAACGTCCAAAAAGTTTGGAAGAGTAAAGCCAATCCACTTTGCCATTAAAGTTATGCCGAAACCGATTAGGAAGGATAGGATTACTCCTAATAGTAATTGTTCAAAAATAACTTTTAGTTTACTAATTGAATTTGATGTTTCTGTTTTCTTTTTCGCTAAAAAGACGATTACGGCACCAATTAAACTAGACATCCAAAGTGGTGTGATTAAACTTACAGGTGCATTTCCATTTGCTGTATGTGTTCCAATTGCATTTACATTTTCAACCTTCGTTATGATTGGATTTGCTAATACTTCAGCTTGATTTACTGAAATTGAGCTCACGCTTTTCTTTAATTCATTAAAAATTTCAGTATGAATATTTAAGTTAAGATTTTCTACTAAATGAGTCAGCATTTGACTAGCCATGGTTGAGCCATTTGCATTTTTACCTTGATTAACTAAAATTTTAATTGTAATAGGTGATGGATTTGCTGTTTTTAATGAAGCCTGATTTTTACTTAAATCATTTGGAAGAATAAGAGCAGCAAAGTATTTTTGGTCATTTAATCCTTGGCGCACTTTTTCTTCACTTGATACTTGAATCCACTTAATAGCTGGTTTTTCACCATTTTTCGTTTTAGATAGTGCATTTATTTTTGTAACCATCATATCACCTATATTAACATTCCCTTTTGAAGGAACCTGGATTCCTTGATCTCCGTTTACAATTGCAATCGGAATATTTTTAGGTGTTGGGTTAACGGACGATGCCAATGTTAGACTGAAAATAATTGCAACAAGTAACACTAGTATAGGAGCTAATATAGCTTGTTTTTGTTTAAATAAGTTCATTTCAATAACCTCCTAATTCTTTTAATAAAATCATTGAACAACGTGTTGACTATTGTTATGTGAAGATATTACAATGAGTTTTAATAAATCACAATAAGCAAATCATACAAATGTGTTCATTGCTAAACACATTTAATAAATTTGTTTAGTAAGAACTTATATTCCAAAGGGATGGTTTTAAAGTGACTCAATCATTGAGAGAATTAAAAGTTGCAAAAACTAAGAAATTAATAAAAGAGACGTTGTTAGATTTAATAGAAGAAAAAGGATTCGAAGCTATTTCAGTTAGAGATATTACGTTAAAAGCAGGATTAAATCGAGGTACATTTTATCTACACTACAGAGATAAATATGATTTAATGGAAAAAAGTCAAAATGAAATATTGGAAGGATTACAGGATCGACTTATATTTATAAGGCCTAAAGAAATGAATGAGTTTTATTCAAATGATATGGTCTATCCACCTATTCTTAATGTATATCATTATTTAAAAGAAAATCAAAGATTTATAAAAATTTTAATCAGTACAAAAGGTGACCCTGCTTTTCCGAAGAAAATGAAGGAACATATTAAAGAGACGATTTATGAAAAACTAGTGGATTTATTAGAAGAAGAATACATGATTGATATTCCACATGAATACACAACTGCATTTATTTCATCTGCATTCTTTGGACTTTTGGAGCAATGGCTAGAAAAAGAAGAACCAATTACCCCTGAAGAAATGGCAATCATGCATATGAAGCTTTTGAAGTTTATGAAGAAATTTGTTAGTCAAATCGCTAAATAATGTATGCCATAAAAAGATGGCTCAAGACTTTTGGACTTACCCCTGTC